>NZ_JBSHBJ010000005.1:291768-325141 GCF_053611945.1 Kribbella sp. NPDC054772
GGCCCGGGCCCCCCGCACACGGAGCCCCCCCCGGCCCGGGGCGCCCACACCCCCGCCGCCCCCCGCCGCCCCCGCCACCCCTTACCCCCCCCCACCGGCTCACCCCCCCCCCCGGGCGAGGGCCCCGCCCCCTGCAGGGTCCGGGACCTTCGTCTGTTCGCACGTCGCCTTGCGCGAGCGACGTCAGTTGACCTGCGGTTCCTTCGCGATCGTGTAGCGACCGGCGGACAGCAGTTGGGTGGCGTACCGGTGCGTGATGCACGGGTAGGTGCCGCCGCAGCTCAGGCAGACCGCGTCGTTGCGGTGCAGCCAGGGAACGACCTTGAACCGCCGGATCCAGGTCATTGGCTCCCGGTCCGGGGCGTGCATCCGGAGCGCCGCGCGCGCGGCGTCCTGGATCTCGGGGGCCGACCAGTCCTCGGCGCTCTTGTCCATCAGCGCGCTGAGATCAGGGTGGTGGTGGTCAGTGGTGCGGTCTTTGTTCATTTAGTTGTCTTCCAAGGCAGGTGGGAGGACGCCTGATCGGGTGGTGGGGTGGGTTTGCAACCACACTGAATCACTCGCTTCAAACGTTAGTGCCCCGGCCAGATCAGCGCGCCCCGATAGACCGCGTTCGAGTGTCAGATCTTCGTCAGGTCTGTCGGGCCGAGCCGGTCAGGTCTGGGTCCGTCAGGTCCAGAGCGTCTCGAGCGTCACCCGGGCCTCGAGCTCGAGCAGGTGCCGCTTGGTCGGGATGCCACCACCGAAGCCGACCATTTTGCCGCCGGCGCCGACCACCCGGTGGCAGGGCATCACGATCGCGATCGGGTTCCGGTTGCAGGCCGTCCCGACCGCGCGGGCCGCGCCGATGTCGCCGACGATCTTCGCGACGTCGCCGTACGTCTGCATCTCGCCGTACGGGATCTTGGTGAGCTGGGTCCAGACCGCGCGCTCGAACTCGGAGCCGCCGCGGACGGACAGCGGCAGCGTGAACTCCTGGAGCTCACCGGCGAAGTACGCCTTCAGTTGGTCGGCGGCCTCGGCGAGCAGCGGGTCGGGGTCGAGCGGTCTGTCGGTGCCGCCGAAGTGCAGCCGGCAGAGCCCGGTCTCGTCGACCGCGAGCGTGAGGTCGCCGATCGGCGAATCGATCACGGACCAGCGCATATCGCCATCCTTGCGCAGGGCACCGACAGTTTTCTCGCGGAATTGCGCCATGGACCGATGGCGACGTGTTGTCCTCGCCCGGTCACGCCGTGTTGTGCTATGTCTGATCCATGCCGAGCCGGGCGTCACAGGTACCGCTGGACCGGTGGTTCAGTTCCGAGCGGGCAATGGGCGTCGCGGCGTCGATCCTGATCGGGCTGGTCACGGTCACCGCGTGGGCCACCGCATGGTCCGACTGGTTCTCCTACCGCACCCTCAAGGTGTACGGCGCTGACGCCGCCGCCCGGCTGGACGAAGCGGACCTGATCTCCGGATCGCTCGGTATCGTCTCGGCGCTCGCGCTGCTCGGTGCCGCGGCGGTGTTCATCATCTGGCTGTGGCGGGTCCGGTGGAACGCGGAGATGTTCTGCCGCGGCGAGCACCGGTTCACCCGCGGCTGGGTGCTGGGCTGCTGGCTCGTCCCGGTGGTGAACCTCTGGTACCCGAAGCAGGTCGTCGACGACATCGTCGCGGCCAGCGATCCGCGCACCGATCCGCTGACGCCGAACCTGAAGGTTGTCCCCGGCACCCAATTGGTCTGGGCCTGGTGGCTGACCTGGGTGACCGGACTGGTGTCCGGGAACATCGTGCAAAGAGGTGTTCTCGCCGGCGCGTCGCAGCTCGGAGATCTGCGTACGAACGTCATACTGTCCTCCGTCTCGGCGCTGTCCACCACTGGCGCGGCGGTGCTCGCGGTGATCCTGATCCAGCGGATCGACGAGCTCCAGACCCAGCGTGAATGGGTGCCCTGGTGGGCGGTCGGGACACCGCACAGCGGCTTCCAACCTCCTGCGTTGTAAACCAAACCGTCACGCGCCGTCCAATGCCTCGTTACCACTGGTGATGGGCGTACGAAAAGAACACGTTAAGTCGACACCCTCCGCATTGGGGCCGACTGCCCTGGCATACCTACTTCGTGGTATCAATGTGGCTCGGTCACGCGGGGGCAGGGCCGGTCCGAAGCGCCGGACAGACGACGGAGTTCCAGCAACGCGAGGGACGCGAGACGTGAGCCACCCGCAGCCAACGATGACCCCTGTCGAGGACGAGGAAGCATGGCAGCCGCACGCGGCTGAGGAGTTCCAGCAGATCGGGACGGTCGGCAAGATCGCCATCGGACTGCTGGGCGCGTCGACAGTGACGCATCTGCTCTCCACCTGGTCCGACTGGAACACGTACTCCGTGGTGCACCGCTATCTCGGCGGCATGCCGAACGTCGACGACGCGGACCTGAACCGCGCCGACGCGATCGCCAAGGTCACCGCGATTCCGAACGTGATCGTCTCGGTCGCCGCCGCGGTCGTCTTCGTTGTGTGGCTCTGGCGGGTCCGGGTCAACTCCGAGGTCTTCTGTCAGGCCGACCATCGTCGCAGCCATGGCTGGGTACTCGCCAGCTGGTTCGTGCCGGGTCCGAACCTCTGGTACCCGAAACAGATCGTCGACGACGTCTGGCTCGCCAGCGATCCGAAGACCCCCGTCTACACCGACGACCTGCGCCGGTTCAGGACTCCCTCCCTCACGTCCGTGTGGTGGGTCGCCTGGATCGGCGCTCTCGCGTTCGACGTGGTGGTCCGCCGGTTCCTGATGTGGATGGAAGCCACCGTCGGCTCGCTGCGCGGCATCGCCCTGGCGGGTACGGCGTCCCTGCTGCTGACCGCGGTCTCCGCGGTGGGCGCGACGCTCGTGATCCGCAAGATCAACCACATGCAGACCACCCGCACGTGGGTGCCCTGGTGGGACCAGGCGCCGAAGCTGAGCGCCGTCCCGTCGTACGAGACCGGCGGCGGGCCGTGGGCCGCGAACGACGACACCGACGAGCAGCCGGCGATCGCCGAGCCGATCGCGACCGCGCCCTCGCTGGGTCTGGTCCGCGAGCCGCAGCTGCAGATGGCCGGTGCGCCGCAGGCGCCGGCGGGCAACAACCCGTTCGCCCCGGCCGCCCAGGCCCCGGCTCCGTACGCACCGGCGCCGCAGCAGGCCGGCCCGCAGCAGGCCGGCCCGCAGCAGTCGGCGCCGCAGCAGCCCGCACCGCAGGCTCCGGCCGCGAGCCCGTTCGCGCCGGCTCCGGCCGCGCAGGACTTCCCGGGTGACGGCGCCGCCGCGCCGGCCGCGTTCGCCGGTGACCCGGCGGTCGACGAGGGCGCGAAGTGGAGCCCGTTCGCCCCGGTAGTGGACGGCTGGCGGGACGACGAGAGTGGCCCGGCGACCGAGCAGTTCAGCCCGATCGAGTCCTGGCGGGACGAGAAGCCGGCCGCGGAGACGACGTACGAGGCGCCGCGGCAGAGCTGGGACGACTACCGGAGCGAGGACGCGCTCGGGGCGACGACGACGGGCAGCTGGCTCGACGAGGTCGCGCCGATGACGGTCGTGCAGCAGCCCGACCCGTACGCGCACCAGCCCCAGCCCCAGCAGCGCCAGCCGTATCAGCAGCAGCCGTACCAGCCCGAGCCGTACCAGTCGCAGCCTTACCAGCCGCAGCAGTACGAGCCCCAGCAGCAGCCGCAGCAGCCGGCCGAGGAGCACTGGGCGGCGCAGTACTCCGAGCCGTACTCCTACGAATCGGACTACCTCACCTCAACGTCCTCCCCCGCGGAGGCGCAGACCGCACCCGAGCCTGAGCCCGCGCCTGTTGCGCGCGCCGGTCGCCGGGCGGCTCGGGTCGCGGTCGACAGCCCGTCGGCGATCCAGCCGGCGGTCGAGGACCACTCGACGTACACGTCGCACTCGAACGAACCGACGCAGTCGGCGTACCCGGACCACAGCGTCTACGGCCGGTCCGAGCACACCCAGCCGTCGTACCCGTCGGCCTCCACCGGGTACTACGAGCCCGCGCCGGCGCCGAGCCACCAGGAGCAGGACGACTTCCTGACGCCGTCGAAGCCGCTGCCGCCGATCCCGTCGTACGGGCCCGAGCCGGGTCAGCAGTCCGGTGGTTCGGACTACAACGGCTACGAGACGTCGTACACGTCGGAGTACAACTCGGACTACTCGAACTACAGCTCCGAGTACGACAACACGTACAACAACGGCGGCAACAACGGCAGCTCGCAGTACGGCGGCGGCCAGCAGTCCTACGAGACCTACAACCCGAACTACGCGTCGGAGTCGTACGGCTCGCAGTACTCGCAGGAGCCGGACCAGACCGACTACCAGCAGCAGACGCCGTACTCGAACGAGCAGCAGCAGCCCACCGACGACGACGAGCAGACCGCTCCGCGGACCACTCCGCGGCGTGGCCGCTGGGTCTGACAGATTGGCCTCATGCGTTTAGGTTTCGCCACCCTCGGTTGTCCGGGAGCACCACTCGACGACGTCCTGGCACTTGCTCAGGGCAACAACTTCACCGGTCTGGAACTGCGGACCGCGCCGGACGAGTTCACCCACACGGGTCTGAGCGCGGCCGAGCGGCGGGAGCTGCGGACCCGGATCGAGGACGCCGGCCTGCAGATCTTCGCGATCAGCAGCTACGTGAAGTTGTGCGCGGTCGAGGAGCAGCCGCTCGAGGCGCACCTCGAACTGGCGAACGACCTGGGCGCCCTCGGTGTCCGCGTCTTCCCGGGCGACGACCCCGATGACGGTACGACGGAAGGCCCGAGCGCCGGTGAGATTCGCGCGCTCGACCGCGTGACGTCGGCGCCGCGCGACGTACCGATCCTGCTGGAGACGCACGACTCGCACTCGACGGCTCGTCAGGTCGCGGCGTTCTGCGCGGTGCTCGACACCGACGTCCCGGGCCACAACGTGAAGGCGCTCTGGGACAGCTCGCACACCTGGTCGCACGGCGAGACGCTGGCCGAGTCGTTCGCGCTGCTGCGGCCCTGGCTCGAGGTCGTGCAGTTCAAGCAGGCGGACTCGCAGCAGGACTACCGTCCGGTCGCGATCGGCGCCGGCGACTTCCCGATCCAGGACCTGCTGAAGGTCCTCGACGGCACGGACTACCCGCTCTCGCTCGAGTGGGAGCTCAAGTGGCACCCGCAGTTGCCGTCACTCGCGGAGACGCTGCCCGCGGTTCACACCTGGCTGGGCGACGGCGCCGTCAAGTAGCGCGTGATCGTCGGACCCAGCCACGCGACGGCCTCGTCCGTGGTCAGGGTCGCGATCGGCGCGAACTCCAGGATGTAACGGCACAGCGCGAATCCGAGCGCCTGCGTCGCGATCAGTCCCGCCCGTACCGCGGGCTGGTCGACGGCTGCCCGCTGGAACACCGGCGTGAGCTGCCCGACGAACACCTCTCGCATGCGCTCGGCGGCGGTCTCGTTCGTGACCGCCGTCCGTAGCAGCACCCGGAGTGTGTCGTCCTCCTCCCAGCGCTCGACGAGATGCCGCACGAGCACCTCGCCGGCCTGCTCCCGCGGTACGTCGCTCAGATCCGGCAGTCGTACGTCGAACTCGGCCGCCGCCGCGAAGAGCTTCTCCTTGCTGCCGTAGTACCGCATCACCATCGCCGGGTCGATCGCCGCGTCGGCCGCGATCGCGCGGATCGTGGCCCGCTCGTACCCGTCCGCGCCGAACCGCTCCCGGGCCGCCGCCAGGATCGCCGCCCGGGTCCGGTCGGACTTCTTCTCCGCCATACGCACAGCATATGCCAACACTTGTTGACTTTTGCCAGTAGCAGGCCTAGCGTAAAAGTCAACAAGCGTTGATAAATGCTGAGAGGGAGGAGCGACGATGACTCCACGGAGCGCAGAGGTCGTAGTGGTGGGAGCGGGTCCGGTCGGGCTCGCGGTGGCGGTCGGACTGCGACTGCACGGGCATGAGGTCGTGGTGGTCGACAAGCAGGCCGAGGGCACCAACACCTCCCGCGCCTGCGTCATCCACCCACGGACGCTGGAGGTCCTGGAGCAGCTCGGTGTCACCAAGCGGCTGATCGACCTCGGGCTCGAGCTGCAGGACTTCGCGATCCGGTCAGGCGACCGCAAGCTGATCCCGGTCGGCTTCGCGGACCTGCCGACGGCGTACCCGTTCGTCACGATGATCCCGCAGCCGGTCACCGAGCAGGTCCTGCTCGAGCGGCTGGAGGAGCTCGGCGGGACAGTGCTCCGCCCGTACGCCGCGACCGGCCTGACCCAGTCCGCGGACGGGGTCGAGGTCACTCTGGACAACGGCGACGTGATCAAGGCGCAGTACGTCGTGGCCGCCGACGGCATGAACAGCACGATCCGGGAACTCGCCGGACTGCGGATGCCCGGCAACACCCTGCAGCTCTCCTGCAGCCTGGTCGACGTCCGCGTCGAGAGCGGCCTACCCGTCGACGAGGTCGCCCTGTACTTCGCCTCCGCCGGCCTGCTCGTGGTGGCACCGCTGCCGGACGGGAGCTTCCGGTTGGTGGCCGAAGTCCACGATGCGCCGGAGCACCCCGACCTGGCGTACGCACAGCAACTGCTCGCCGCTCGGGGTCCGCGGAAGGCGCACCCGAAGATCACCGAGGTGGTCTGGGGTTCGCGGTTCCGGATCCACGAGCGGGTCGCCGACGCCTACCGGTCCGGTCGCGTGCTGCTGGCCGGCGACGCGGCCCACACGCACAGCCCGGCCGGCGGTCAGGGCATGAACCTCGGACTCCGCGACGCGGTCAGCCTGGCGGACGCGTTGTCGATCGCCATCGCCGGTGACGAGTCGGGCCTCGACACGTACGCCACGAACAGCCGCGCGGAAGCGGTCCGCGTGATCGCGCTGGCCCACCGCCTGACCCGCCTGGCGAACGTCCCGCCGGCGATCCGCCCGCTGCGCAACGCCGTACTGACGCTGGTGGGCAAGGTCGGCAAGACCCAGCAGGGCCTCGCCAAACAACTCGCGGGCTTCCCGGAGCGCTAGCCGACGGTCGACTCGCGGATCTGCAACGTGTACGGGACGGTGAGGTCCTGGTGGTTGGCTCCGCCGTTGCCGGCGATGCGGTCGAGGAGCAGGGCGACCGCGTTGTCGGCCAGCCACTCCTTGTCCGGGGAGATCGAGGTCAGCGTCGGTGAGTGGTACCGGCCGTCCTCGATGTCGTCGAAGCCCACCACCGCGACGTCCTCGGGCACCCGTAGACCGGCGTCCGCGAGAGTCCGCAGCGCGCCGAGCGCCAAGAGGTCGTTGAAGCAGAACACCGCGTCAGGCGGCTTCGGCAGCGCGAGCAGTTCGCGCATCGACGCCGCGCCGTCCAGCCGGTGGTACCCGGTGCCGGCCAGCTCGAGGGCCGGGTCGTGCGGCAGCCCGGCCGCCTTCAGCGCCTTCCGGTACCCCTTCCGCCGGACCGCGCCGGTACTGGTGCCGCCGACACCGATCGCCGCGATCCGGGTCCGCCCGAGCGAGATCAGATGCGACGTGGCGTCGTACGACGCCTGCACGGAGTCGACCGCGACTCGGTCGAACTGACCGCCGGCCGGGCGCTCGCCGAGCAGCACCAGCGGCTTGCCGGTGTCGGCGGACGTCAGCTTGGCCGGAGCGGTCGCGAGCGGGGAGAAGATGATGCCGTCGATCAGTTGCCCGCGCATCCCTTCCAGTACCAGCCGTTCGGCCGCCGCCTCACCTTCGGTCTGGTCGATCAGCACGGTGATCCCGCGGCGTTTCGCGGCCCGGCTGATCTCCGCCCCGAGCTCGGCGAAGTACGGCGAACCCATCTCCGGGATGGCCAGCGCGATGAAGTCCGAGCGGCCCTTGCGCAGCGATCGGGCGCTGACGTTCGGCCGGTAGTCGAGCGCGGCGATCGCGGCCTCGACCTTGGCGCGGGTCTGCGCAGTGATGTGTGGATAGTCGTTGATCACGTTCGAGACGGTCTTCACCGATACCCCGGCCCTCGCGGCCACATCACTGAGCCTGGTCGCCATCCGAACCTCCTGTTCCCGGCTTGTCGCCCGAGTGTGCCACCGCCCAGCTCTTTACACCGATTGTCAATCGTTGTAGACATCCACGTTAAACGTTGTAGACGACTCTGGGGAGGCCTCGTGGCCCGGCTTGTGGTTGACCCGGCGTTCGCCGTCGGTGCGCTCGACCGACGGTTGTTCGGTTCGTTCGTCGAACACATGGGTCGGTGTGTGTACACCGGGATCTACGAACCGGGTCATCCGAGCGCCGACGCGGACGGTTTCCGGCAGGACGTGCTGGAGCTGGTCCGCGAGCTCGGCGTCACCGCGATCCGCTATCCCGGCGGCAACTTCGTCTCGAACTACGACTGGGAGGACGGCGTCGGCCCGAAGGACCAGCGGCCGCGGCGCCTCGACCTGGCCTGGCGGGCGATCGAGCCGAACCAGTTCGGCACCGACGAGTTCGTCGCCTGGTCCCGCAAGGCCGGCGTCCAGCCGATCTGGGCGGTCAACCTCGGCACCCGCGGGATCCGCGAGGCGGTCGACCTGCTCGAGTACTGCAACCTCCCGGCCGGCACCGAGCACGGTGACCGCCGGGTCGCCAACGGCAGCCCGGAGCCGCACGACATCAAGGTCTGGTGCCTGGGCAACGAGATGGACGGCCCGTGGCAGATCGGCCACAAGACCGCCGAGGAGTACGCCCGGCTCGCGGAGGAGACCGCGAACGCGATGCGCCGCGTCGAGCCCGGCCTCGAACTGGTCGCCTGCGGTTCCAGCAACGCCGGGATGCCGACCTTCGGCGAGTGGGAGCGGGTCGTCCTCGAGCGCACGTACGACCTGGTCGACCACATCAGCCTGCACGCGTACTACGAACCTCGCGACGGCGACCAGGTGAGTTTCCTGGCCGCCGCCGAGGAGATGGACCGGATGATCTCGTCGGTGATCGCGACCGCCGATCACGTGAAGGCGCTGAAGCGCAGCGACAAGGAGCTGACGCTCTCCTTCGACGAGTGGAACGTCTGGTACCAGCAGCACTTCCCGGGCGAGCTCGGCCTCGGCATCCGCGAGGTCAGCCCGCTGATCGAGGACACCTACAGCGTCGACGACGCGGTCGTCGTCGGCAGCCTGTTGATCACGCTGCTCCGGCACGCCGACCGGGTGAAGATCGCTTGCCTGGCGCAACTGGTGAACGTGATCGGCCCGATCCGTACCGAGCCTGGCGGCCGCGCCTGGCGGCAGACGATCTTCTACCCGTTCGCCCTGACCGCGCAGTACGCCGGTCCGACGGTGCTGCAGACCGCGATCAGCGGCGGACCGGACATCGACACGAACGCCTTCGGGCGCGTACCGGCGCTGTGGAGTACGGCGACGTACGACGAGAACACCGGGGAGACCGCGATCTTCGTGGTGAACCGGAGTGAGACCGACAAGATCGATCTGGAGATTCCGGTGACCGGACAGGTGGTCCGGCATCTCGCGCTCTATGACGAGGACCGCTCCGCCGTGAACACGGCGGACGATCCGGACCGGGTTCAGCCCCGGGCCGTCGACACCACCGAGGTCGTCGACGGTGTTTGTCGTGCCACGTTGCCCCCTGCGTCGTGGCATGTGATCCAGCTCAGCAGTTGATTCGAGAGGGGACCCGCCCGTGCCTTCGAAACGACTACTCGCCGCCGTCCTGACGGTCACCGCGGTGGCCGCCGGTACGACGGCTGCCACCGCGGCACCACCGCCCGCGGTGACGACCACCAACGCGATCTCGTCGAGCTTCGCGGACACCTTCGCCGACCCGTCGATCATCCAGGGCCGCGACGGCTACTGGTACGCGTACGCGACGTCCGACCCGCTGAAGGCGAACGGCCCGTTCGGCCTGATGCACATGGCCCGCACCAAGGACTTCAGCTCCTGGGAGTACCTCGGCACGGTCTTCAACGATCAGACCAAACCGGCCTGGGCCGCGCCGGGCTCGTTCTTCTGGGCCCCGGACATCCGCTACTTCGACGGTCACTACGTCATGTACTTCACCGTCACCGACACGAACGCCAACCCCGGCGGTGATCCCGCGATCGGGGTCGCGACCGCCCCGACGCCGGCCGGTCCGTGGACCGCCACCGGCGGGCCGGTCGTCGCACCGCGGCCCGACGGCAACGGCGGTTACCTCGGCACCATCGACCCGGCGATGCTGACCGCCGCCGACGGCAAGCGGTACCTGTATTACGGCGGCTTCTACGGCGGCATCCAGGTCACCGAGCTCTCCCCCGACGGCATGCACGCGGTCGGCACACCGACGCAGGTCACGATCGGCGACCGCTACGAGGGCTCGTACGTCGTCTACCGCGACGGCTGGTACTACTTCATGGGCTCGTCGATGAACTGCTGCGCCGGCCCGACCACCGGGTACTCCGTCTTCGCCGGCCGGTCCCGCTCGCCTCGCGGCCCGTTCCTCGACGCCGACGGTGCCGCGCTGACCGACTCACGAGTCGGCGGTACGACGGTCATCACGCAGAACGGCAACAAGTGGATCGGTCCGGGGCACCACGCGTTCATCACCGACGCGGCCGGTCAGGACCACATCGTCTACCACGCGATCGACCGCGGTACGCCGTGGCTGACCAACCCGTTCGGCATCAACCGGCGGCCGATGCTGATCGACAAGATCGACTGGATCAACGGCTGGCCGCGCACCAACGCGGGTGCCGGTCCGTCCGAGGGTCCGGTGCCCGCGCCGGCGACCGGTTCGGGATCCGGTATCGACTCGACCGATCCGGCGAGCGGCCTGGTCGGTGCCACTCGACAGGCCGGCGACTCGCTCGGCGGACCGACGGCCTCGATCAATGGGTCCGCGCAGACCCGCAAGGCGGCACCTGGTGGTTCGCTCCGGGTCGAGGCCGACGTCAAGCTCGGCGACTCCTTCACCACCGTTCTGGGCAACCAGGTCGTCGCGGCGGTGACCAAGGACAAGGTGACGCTGACGGCCGGCGGGCGGACGACCTCGGCCGCGTTGCCGGCTGACTTCGACCGCTCGCAGTGGAACAAGCTCAGCGTCCAGGTGTCCGGGTCGACCGTGAGCGCACGGTTGAACGACGCCGGTCTCGGCGACGTGTACGCCGAGGCGCAACTCGACGTACCGGGGCTGCGGCTGGGTGAGGCGCCGGTGCGGTGGCTCGGGTCGGCCGAAGTGGACAACCTGACGGTGCGTCAGGTGGCGAAGCCGGTCACCAAGCCGGCCGACGTACCGCGGACCGGGAAGCTGATCGCCGGGGACGACTTCAACGGTGCGCTCGCCGCGGACTGGTCGTGGGTGCGAAAGGACGACAAGGCGACGGTTGCTGATGGCCAGTTGTCGTGGCCGTTGGAGAACGCCGACATGACCGGTTCGTCCAACAACGCCGGGCTCCTGCTGCACAGCACGCCGGCCGGCGACAGCTGGATCGCCGAGACCAAGCTGCACCTCGACACCGGGCAGGGCGACGTCCGCAACTACCAACAGGCCGGGATGATCGCGTACCTGAACGACAACGACTTCGCACGGCTCGGCAACGTGGCGATCTGGAAGACCCGCCAGACGGAGTACGGGCGTGAGCTCGTGGCCCGGCCGTCGGACGGCGCCACGTCGTACGGCGCGGCCGCGATCGGTCGCTCGGCGCCGACCTTGTGGATGCGTCTCGCGTACCACAAGAACGCTGCCGGTGAGCACGTCTACCGCGCGGCCACGTCGGTCGACGGCACGAACTGGACCTGGGGCGCATCCTGGGTGCTCCCCGCCGCGGCGAAGATCGGCCTCTACGCCCACGGTGAGTTCACCGGCGCCAACCCACCGCCGGTCGCCACCTTCGACTACCTGAAGTTCTACGAGAGCAAGTAAGGAACCCCATGGGATTCTCCAACCCGGTGTACGACGGTAGCTTCGCCGATCCGCAGGTGATTGCGGTGGGCAACGAGTACTACGCGTTCGCGACCAATGGGCCGCTGGGCAACGTGCAGACGTTGACGTCCAGTGACCTGGTGGCGTGGACGCCGGTCGGTGACGCGTTGCCGGTGGTGCCGGGTTGGACGTCCCCGGGGCGGGTGTGGGCGCCGGAGGTCGCGGTGCACGCGGCCGACCGGTACGTCATGTACTACACGTCCCGCGACACCGCCGCCGATCGGCAGGCGGTCGGTGTCGCGGTGGCGTCCACCCCCGCGGGTCCATATGTCGACATATCTATGAAGCCGCTGATCAGTCAGGCCGACGAGGGCGGCTCGATCGACGCCTCGCCGTTCCAGGACTCGACCGGCCGGCGCTGGCTGTACTGGAAGAACGACGGCAACGCGATCGGTGTGGACACCTGGATCTACGTGTCCGAGCTGTCCGCCGACGGACTCACGCTCACCGGTCCCGTGCACCGCTTGATCAAGCAGGATCTGCCGTGGGAGGGCAACCTGGTCGAGGCGCCGTACATGGTCGAGCGGGACGGCAAGTTCCACCTCTTCTACTCGGCCAACGCCTTCGACAAGGCGGAGTACGCCGTCGGTCACGCGGTCTGCGAGTCGCCGATCGGTCCGTGTACGAAGTCGGGTGACCCGATCCTCAAGTCGTCGCCCGACGCCGCCGGTCCGGGGCACAACATGGTCCTCGGTGACTGGTTCGTCTACCACGCATGGGATCCGGACGCCGTCGGAACCGACCCGAAGGGCCGCACGATGTGGCTCTCGAAGCTGACCTGGGACGGCGACACCCCGGTCGTCCAACCGCCGCTCACCGAGAATCCGCTGCAGCCGTAACCTTTCCGTCCCCGCCCGCATCAAGGTCTGTGCAAGCTCCAGACCTGGGAGGGGACATGAAGCAGTTGCTCTCCATCGTCGCCGGCGCGACCCTGCTCGCCGCGACGTTCACCGCACCAACTGCGCACGCGGCGACCACCGCCAGCACCGCCGCGTGCTCGCTCCAGCCGGGCTCCGTGCTGGACAGCGGCGCGCACAACAACCTGGGGATCACGGTCGGGTACCCACCGCGGAACGTCGGCCAGCCCGGCGTCATCTTCGGGGTCTTCCCGGCGGGCGCGGTTCGGTTGAGTACGACGTTCACGAGCGACGCGTCCAGCTACGGCGCCACCAACGAGGGCTGGGTGGTGCAGGGCGATTCGCTCTACTACCGCTCGTACTCCGTCGACGTCATGAACGACATCGACAACGGCCAAGCGAACGAGACGCAGCGGGTGGGTGGCGGCTGGTCAAAGTACACCGCCGTGGAGGTCTCGCAGGGGGCGCGCGACCAGACGACGGCGTACGGGCTGCGGAGCGACGGCACGCTGTTCCGGTGGAGTGTCGACCGGTGGCTGTGGAAGCCGACCGGTTCCGCGACCGGGTTCGCCGCGGTGAAGTCGATGGCGCTGATCAGCAAGACGCCGACGTACGACACGTTCCTCGCGAACACGCGGGGCGGGGCGCTCTACACCATTCACATCCCCACCACGTCGACGCTGAAGCCGGTGGTGAAACCGGTTCGCACGAAAACCTGGCAGGGCTTCGAGAAACTCCTCGCGAGCAAGTGCGGCAACTACGGCACACTCCTCGTCGGAATCGACAAGGACACGAAGACGGCCCACTGGTACGCCGTTGGGCGCGCCAACGGTACCGCGACGGTGATCAACCACCTCAGCGCCTCCGGCCCGAAGTTCAACGACCCCGCCTACTTCCGCTGGGGAGCCAACGGCGTCCCCGACCCACTCAACGGTGAGTGAGTACGTCGGTCAGGATCGTGAGGGCCTTGTGGAGGTCGGCGGTTGAAGGTGTGGCGTAGCCGATGACGAGGCCGGGTGGGCCGGGGACGCTGCGGCGGTACTCGGACAGCGGTGCGACGACGACGCCGGCCTTGCGGGCCGCGGCTGCGATCCGGAGGTCGTCGGCGTCGTCAGGGAGCAACAGGGTGATGTGTAGCCCGGCGTCCTGCCCGACCACCTGGCCGTACGGCGACAGCACCGCGCAGGTGTGGGTACGGCGGTCCGCGTACAGCCGGCGTCCGCGACGGACCGCCTGGTCGAGGTAGCCGTCGCGGAGCATCGCGAGGAGCGCGGCCTGCATCGGCCAGGCGGGCCAGTCGCCGGAGTCGGCGCGGAACGTGGCGAGCCGGTCGATCATCGGCTCGGACGCGACCAGCCACCCGAGGCGGAGCGCGGGGCTCAGCGTCTTCGACAGCGTGCCGAGATGGACGACGCGCTCGAGGTCCAGCTGCGCGAGGGCGGGCAGCGGCGCGACGTCGTACCGGAACTCGCTGTCGTAGTCGTCCTCGATCAGCAGCGCGCCGGTGCGGCGCGCCCAGCGAACCAGTTCGTTGCGTCGGGCAACGGGAAGCCGGCCGCCGAGCGGGTACTGGTGTGACGGCGTGACGTAGACGGCCGGCAGGTCGTCGGAGAGGGCGCCGACCTGGAGGCCGTCCTCGTCGACCGGGACGTCGACGATCTCGAGCCGGTGGTCGCGGGCGGCGACGACCGCGTTCAGGTAGCCGGGGTCCTCGATCGCGATCCGGTCGCCGGGTTCGCGGGTGACGGTGAGCAGCAGGCGGAGCCCGTGCACGGTGCCGTTGGTGACGAGCACGTTCTCCGGTCCGCAGGCGATCCCGCGCACGCGCCGTACGTGATCCGCCAGGGCGGCGCGGAGCGCGGGGAGGCCGGCCGCGTCGTCGTACCCACGGGGTGGTGACTGTGTCGACACCTCGCGCCAGGCACGCCGCCAGCCCGGGTCGGGCGTCGGTGCGATGAACGGGATACCGGGGCGCAGCGTGAGCAGCTCGGGGCCGGCGTCAGGTGGGTGCGGCGTGTGCCGTCGTACGGCGGGCTGCAGCGGCGTGACGTCCGTGACGAATGTCCCGGCGCCGGTGCGGCCCTCGATCCAGCCCTCGGCATGCAGTTGGTCGTACGCCGCCTGCGTCACGGACCGCGAGACAGACAGCTCCCGCGCCAGGTCCCGCGTGGACGGCAGCCGATGACCCGCCGCGAGCCGCCCGTCGAGCACGGCCGTCCGGAACTGCTCCGCCAACTGCAGATGCAGCGGCAGGCCGGAAGCGCGGTCGATCGTCAGCGGCAGCGAACTCTGCACCTCGATAGGATCGCAGCATGGCCCTGACCGCGGCGGACGTGTCTCACTTCGAGCGCTCCAGACGCCGTCTCGAGGCGATCGCCTACCGGTTGCTCGGCTCCGCCGCCGAGGCAGAGGACGCGGTCCAGGAGACGTACCTGCGCTGGCAGGCCGCGGAGACCGAACGCATCGAGGTCCCCGAGGCCTGGCTGACCAAGGTCCTCACCAACCTCTGCCTGAACCAGCTCTCGTCCGCCCGGGCGCGGCGCGAGACCTACGTCGGGCAGTGGCTGCCCGAACCGCTGCTCGCCGGCGACCCGATGCTCGGCCCGGCCGACACCGTGGAACAGCGGGAGTCGGTGTCGTACGCCGTACTCACCCTGATGGAACGTCTCACGCCGAACGAGCGAGCGGTCTACGTCCTGCGGGAGGCGTTCGACTACTCACACCGGGAGATCGCGGAGATCCTCGACCTGAGCGAGGCGTCCAGCCAGCAGATCTTCCATCGGGCCAAGAAGCACATCGCGGACGGCAAGGCCCGGACCGAGGTCGACGCGGCGGCCGCCCAGCGGATCGTCGAGGAGTTCCTCGCGGCGGCCACCAGTGGTCAGGCCGACTCGCTGGTCCGGCTGCTCACCGCCGACGCCGTCTCGATCGGTGACGGCGGTGGCAAGGTGCCGGCCCGGACCAGTGCGACCGAGGGGGCCCGCGCGGTCGCGCGGTTCTTCCAGCACCTGTTCATCCCGACCACGGCGAAGCGCCGGTACGTCGGCGGCGCCGCGAAGGCCTACGCCTGGACCGCGAACGGCGACCCGGCGCTAGTGGTGGTCGTCGACGACGCGGTGATCGGCATCATCTGCATCGAGGTCACCGACGCCGGACTGACCGGGTTCCGCACCCAGGCCAACCCGGACAAGCTGGCCCGGGCGACCGAGCTCTTCACCGCCGCCGACCACGGGGAACCGCTGCTGACCATCACGTGACCTGCTTCACACGGCGTACCTGTCAGGAATCGCCGCTCTGTCCGGTTCAAGGGGCAACACCGCATCGGACAGGAGCCCAATATGAGCAGGAAGCACCGCATCGTCGTCCTCGGCGCCGGGTACGCCGGAGCTGTCGCCGCCGGCCGTCTCGCCAAGCGACTGCGCCCCGAGGACGTGACGATCACCCTGGTCAACGCCGAACCCGACTTCGTGGAGCGGGTCCGGATGCACCAGGTGGCGACCGGCCAGGACCTGACGCCGCGCCCGTTCAGCGAGATGTTCGCGGGCACCGGCGTCGTCCTGAAGGTCGCGAAGGTGACCGAGGTGGACGTCGACCGCAAGACCGTCACGCTCGGCACCGAGGAACTGGCGTACGACACCCTCGTGTACGCGCTCGGAAGCCGCTGGAACCCACAGGGCGTTCCCGGTACCGCCGAGCACGCGTACGAGATCGCGAGCCGCCCCGGTGCCCTGCGGCTGCGTGAGCGGCTGGAGTCGTTGACGACCGGGCAGGCGGTGACGGTCGTCGGTGGCGGTCTCACCGGCCTGGAGTTCGTGACCGAGCTGGCCGAGGCGCGGCCGGATCTCGACGTCGCCCTCCTGGTCCGCGGCGAGCTCGGCGACTGGCTCTCGCCCAAGGGCCGCCGGCATGTCCGGAAGGTCATGGACCGGCTCGGCATCACCGTCCACGAGAACGCGTCGGTGACGAGCGTCGAGCCGGACCACGTCACCACGGCCGCCGGTACGACGGTCCCGGCCGCCGTCACTGTATGGACGGCCGGATTCGCCGTCCACCCGATCGTTCAGGCGACCACGCTCGAGGTCGTCGACACCGGCCGGATCGTCGTCGACGCCACCATGCGCTCGGTCTCGCACCCGGACGTGTACGCCATCGGCGACGCGGCGTACGCGATGGGCTCGAAGAACAAGCCGCTGCGGATGTCGTGCGCGTCGGGGCAGCCGATGGCCTGGCAGGCCGCCGACTCGATCGCGGCCCGGCTGACCGGCGGGAAGCTCCCGCACGCGCCGCTGGCCTACTTCAACCAGTGCATCTCGCTGGGCCGGAAGGACGGGCTGATCCAGTACGTCACCAGCGACGACCGCGCCGTCAACGCCGCCCTGACCGGACGGATCGCCGCCCACTACAAGGAGTTGATCTGCAAGGGCGCGGCGTGGGGCACCGCCAACCCGACGATGGGTCTGCCGACGCGGAAGCACCGCGTCGTCGCCCAGGAGGTCCCGCTGCGCGAATGGACTAGGTGATTGGTGACGGAATGGACCGTGCCAGGAGACCACTCCCCGGCCGAACCTGGTTGCATGACCACCACCCCGCTCCAGCCCACCGCCCGTACGTCGCTTCGCCGGTCGAAGGAACGTGCGGCTACCGAGCGGCATGCGCTGACCGACGTACTCATGGACGGCATGTTCTGTCACCTGGGTGTCGTGGTCGACGGCGATCCGCTCGTGCTGCCGACGGCGTACGGCGTGGACCTGGAGCGCGGACCGGACGGGACAATGTACCTGCACGGTTCGGTCGCGGCCCGGAGCGTGGTCGCGGCGCCGGAGCAGACGGTCTGCGTCACTGTCACGCACACCGACGGTCTGGTGCTCGCGCGCTCGGCGTTCCATCACTCGGTGAACTACCGGTCCGCTGTCGTCCTCGGCGTACCGCGGCTGGTCACCGACCCGGACGAGAAACTCCACGGTCTGAACCGGATCGTCGACCACCTCGTCCCCGGCCGGTCGACCGCGGTCCGGCCGCCGAACCGCAAGGAGCTGGCGAAGACCTCGGTGCTCGCGCTTTCGCTCACCGAGGCCTCGGTGAAGATCCGCACCGGGCCGGCCAGCGACGACGAGCAGGACCTCGACCTGCCCTACTGGGCCGGCGTGATCCCGCTCCACACCGTCGCCGGCGAGCCGGAGGACAACCCGGACTGCGACCTCTTGGTGCCTGCCCACGTCCGCACCCGGGCGAGCATCCTCGGCGCTCCCTCTTAAGCGACCGTCCCCTTGTTGTAGTTCTTCTGCGCCCAGAAGTAGCCGACGATCGCGATCGCCACACACCAGGCCGCGGCGAGCCAGCCGCTGCCGCTGGCCATCGGCGTACCGAGCAGCAGGTGCCGCAAGGTGTCGATGATCGGGGTGAACGGCTGGTACTCGGCGAACCAGCGGATGCCGCTCGGCATCGCCTCCAGCGGGATGAACGTGTTGCTCAGGAACGGCAGCAGCAGGCTGATCGGCAGGACGATGTTGCTCGCGCCCTCCGGCGTCTTGCTGGTCAGCCCCAGCGCGATCGCGAACCAGGTCAGGCCGACGGTCACCGCGATCAGCAGCGCGGCCGCCAGCAGCCAGTCGACGACCGACGCGTTCGGGCGGAACCCGATCAGCACCGCGAACCCGATCACCAGCGCCAGGCTGACGACGGTCAGGATCACGTTGCCCAGCACGTGCCCGGTGAGGACGGCCGGCCGGAAGATCGCCATCGACCGGAACCTGGTCACGATGCCCTCCGTCATGTCCATGCAGACCGCGACCGCGGGCGACATCGTGCCGGAGGCGATCGACATCAGCAGGATTCCCGGGGTCAGGAAGTCGATGTAGCCGCCGCGGCCGCCCCCTCCGCCGAGACCGGCCGCGAACGTGTCGCCGAAGACCAGGCCGAACAGCAGGATCATGATCACCGGCATCCCGAGGGCGCCGAGCGAGAGGCCGGGGTACCGCTGGGCGTGCCGCAGGTTCCGCCGCAGCATCGTCGAGGTGTCTTGGAGTGCGTAGCTCATTTCGTCGTCACTTCCTCGTGCGTGGGCTGACCGGTGACGGCGAAGAACACGTCGTCCAGGTCTGGGGTGTGGACCGTCAGTTCGTCGACCTCGAGCGAGGCGTCGTCGATCCGGGCGATCAGGTCGCGCAGTGCGTGCACGCTGCCGTCGTTCGGCACCTGCAGCACCAGCGCTTCGTGGTCCGGTGCGGCGGTCGGCAGCACCTGACCGGCGAGCGTGAACTCCTCCGGCGAGGTGAAGCGGAGCCGGATGTGTCCACCAGGCGCGAGCCGCTTGAGTTCGTCGGCCGTCCCTTGAGCGACCAGCCGTCCGTGGTCCAGGACGGCGATCCGGTCGGCCAGTTGGTCGGCTTCTTCCAGGTACTGCGTGGTGAGCAGCACCGTGACGCCGCCGGCGACCAGTTCGCGGATCAGCGTCCACATGCTGTGCCGGCTGCGCGGGTCGAGTCCGGTGGTCGGCTCGTCCAGGAAGATGATCCGCGGGCGGCCGACCAGCGTCATGGCCAGGTCGAGCCGGCGCTTCATGCCGCCGGAGTACGTCATCGCCAGCTTCTTGCCGGCGTCGACCAGTTCGAACTGCTCGAGCAGCTCGTCCGCCCGGCGGCGGGCCTCCTGCTTGCCGAGGTGGTACAGGTCGGCCATCAGGATCAGGTTCTCCCGGCCGGTCATCAGACCGTCGACCGCGGAGAACTGGCCGGTGACGCCGATCGCGGCCCGGACCGCCTCGGGGTCGGTGTGCAGGTCGTGGCCGGCCACCCGGATCTCGCCGGCGTCGGCGGCGGTCAGCGTGGACAGGATCTGTACCGCGGTGGTCTTGCCGGCACCGTTCGGGCCGAGCAGGGAAAAGATGGTGCCTTCGGCAACGGTCAGGTCGATGCCGTCGAGCACGAGTTTCTCGCCGTAGGACTTGCGCAGTCCACGGACGTCGATCGCTGAAGACATGAGAGGTCCTTGGTTTTCGGGCAGGGCGAACCTGACCCAGGTGGTTGACGGGTCTGTGGAGGAGGAGGATTTTGGGCGTGCTCGCCCGACCGGCCGGCCCGCGTCCGGGGCGCCGGTGGTCAGCTGTTGTGGATCAGTTAGATGTCGAGGTCTTCGACTAGATGTCCAGGTCTTCGACGGCGGGCTGGTGCGCGGCTTCCTCGACCAGTTCGTAGAGGTCCGGCGGGATCAGGTCGCGGAGCTCCTCGACGGTCTCGACGATGTCGAGGGTGGCTTCGCCCTGGGCCATGCTCCAGGACTGGTCCGCGCTCCAGTTGCCGATCCAGGAGCGCCAGCCGGACAGGTAGCGCTCGTCGTCACCGCTGACGGTGAACTGGTTGCGGCGGTCCGCGTGCAGGACGTACTTCCCGGTCCGGCTCCGGTACACCTTGAAGGCCTCGTAGCCGGTGCTGCTCGACCGGCCGCCTTCCGCGAGCAGTACGCCGGAGAACCGTTGCTTGCGGCCGGTGCCCCGGCCCACGCGGACGGTGATCTCGTCGTACCCCTCGAGGCGTCCTTCTTCCATCTCGACGTACCTGCGCAGTGCGATCGAGATCGCCGAGGACAGGTTGCCGCCGAGTTCCTGCGCCTTCTTGTACAGCGGCAGGTCGTCGTCGGACACGTAGATCGTCTTGTTGGGCATCGCTTGTCTCCTCCTACGTAGAACTATACGCAGACGGGTACGCAGGCGTCTACATATATCTCTACGTAGACGCGGAACCGCCCGCGACGGGATCCGTCGCGGGCGGTCCGAGCGGCCCAGTTCGAGCTGCCTCGTTCTAGCTCGGTGAGTACAGCCAGGGCTGCTTGAGGTCGAAGAACGCCGGTGGGCCGGCGGCGAGGCTGTTCATCTCGTCCATGTCCGCCTGCAGGTCCGCTGGGACCTTCTTCTGCTCGCCGGCGCGGGCGTCGGCCTCGGTGGTGAAGAACATCGCCATCGTGTAGTCGCCGTCGTCGTACATGGCGACCTCGCTGGCGAGGATCTCGGGCCGGAACGCGGTCCACTCGTCACGGTGCTGACCCATCAGCTCCCGCGCGCGGTCCGGGTTGTTCCCGGCGCCCTGCATCACCTGGACGAAGCCGGCGGCGTCCGGGTCACCGGAGGTGTCGAGGACGACGTCCTCGGTGTCGTGGAAGGTGGCCTGGCCGGTGAGTACCGACGTGAACTCGTGCCACCACTTGTCCTGCGCGGGTGACTCGCTGTTCCGGCGCGCCGCGGCGGCGGAGTCGAAACGAGCCAGCGCGATGAACCGTCCGTCCGTGGTCACTCCGGCCGTCGTCCCCAGCCAGCCGGACGCCTCGGGCGCCAGTTCTTCCATCCACCGATCCATCGCGGCATGTGCCTGCTCGGCGTCGGTGACCTGTCCCTGAATGACCTGAACGAACATGAGACCCTCCCCTGTCTCCCCAGGTCGCTACGGATACTTCGACCGTACGCCGCCCGCCGCGCCCGGGCGGAGCCGTGTGGACATCCGAGAGGCTCAAACCTGAGTTATCCACAGATTTGAGCCGATTTCGACCACTTTCGGTGGAGAAGTAAGGGTCAGGCTGGGGATAACTCCCGCGAAACGGTGTGCACAATTGGGGACACCGCTGTGGATAACTCTGCGGAGCCGGGGATCAGACCCACTGGGTGGAGACGACGAAACCGACCGCGATCAGGCCCATGCCGATCAGCAGGTTCCAGTTGCCCAGGTCGTTCATCACCGGGATGTCCTGGCCGGCGACGTAGAAGACGACCAGCCAGGCGAGTCCGAGCAGCCAGCAGAACAGCATCAGCGGCGCGACCCACACGCGTGACTGGGTACGCGGCTTCTTCGGCGTCTTCTCGGCCTTGACCTTCTCGGTCTTCTTCTTGTTACGACTGCTCGACTCGGGCACGTCTGAACTCCTTGTAAGGACGCATAAGCTGACCGCTGAGGACCGTGCGGGTCCCGGTCCCGGGTTAGCGTAGTGCAGAGAGCAATATGGAGATCACGGGTGCGTAGGTTGAGGCGGATTTCGCTGTGGCGCGTAGGCGCGCCGCTGGCGCTGCTGTGCGCCGGGCTGCTGTTCGCCACCAGCGCCACGAACGCTCGCGGCACCGACCTGCGCCCCAGTCGCAACACTACGCTCGCGGGCCTGGTGGAGGAACAGAGTCGCAGGAGCGCGACCCTGGTCCGGCAGCACGCCGCGCTCACCCAGGACATCGAGAAGCTGCAGGCGCAGCAGGGCTCGATCGACCCGGCGCTGGCCAAGCAGCTCGAGGACCTGTCCGACGACGTCGGCACCACCCCGGTCACCGGGCCTGGACTGACCGTCACGCTCAAGGACGCGCCGTCCGAGGTCGTCAAGGAGAACCCGGACGTCGACGCCGACTGGCTGGTGATCCACCAGCAGGACATCCAGGCGGTCGTGAACGCGCTCTGGGCCGGCGGCGCCGACGCGATCTCGATCCAGAACCACCGGGTCATCTCCACCACCGGGATCAAGTGCGTCGGCAACTCCGTGGTCCTGCACGGTGTGCCGTACCTGCCGCCGTACAAGATCACCGCGATCGGGGACCGGCGGAAACTGCAGAAGGCGCTCGACGACTCGCAGTACATCGAGAACCTGCAGGACTACGTGGTGAAGTTCCAGCTCGGGTACGACGTGAAGAGCGAGTCGTCGATCGCGATGCCGGCGTACGAGGGCACTCTGGACCTGCAGAGCGCGACCGTTCCCGGGTTCGAGCGGACACCGTCGACCAGCCCGTCCGTGACCGGGCGATAATGGTCCGCATGCCGCGGATCCTTGTCGTCGACAACTACGACTCCTTCGTCTACAACCTGGTGCAGTACCTGCAGCAACTGCAGGCCGACACCACGGTGCTGCGCAACGACGAGGTGACCCCCGACCAAGCCGGTGGGTACGACGGCGTGCTGCTGTCGCCCGGTCCCGGTACGCCGGAAGAAGCCGGCGCCTGCGTCGACATCGTCCGCGAGAAGGGCGGCGAGGTCCCGATCTTCGGCGTCTGCCTCGGCCTGCAGGCGATCGGCGTCGCGTACGGCGGAGTCGTCGGCCGCGCGGACGAGTTGCTGCACGGGAAGACGAGCCAGGTGTTCCACGAGGGGGCCGGCGTACTCTCCGGGCTCCCGTCGCCGTTCACCGCTACTCGCTACCACTCGTTGGCGATCGCGCAGGACAGCGTGCCGCACGAACTACAGGTCACCGCGCGGACCGAGGCAGGCGTGATCATGGCGGCGCGGCACCGCGATCTCCCGGTCGAGGGCGTGCAGTTCCACCCGGAGTCGGTGCTGACCGAGGGCGGTCACCGGATGCTCGCCAACTGGCTGACGATCTGCGGCGACCCCGAGGCGGTCGCCCGCTCCGCAGGTCTCGCACCAGTCGTCGGCTGACCCACTGCGCAGAAAAGAACCCCCGGAGCGATGATCGCTCCGGGGGTTCTCGCGTTCTCAGCCGCCGATCGTTCTCAGCCGCCGATGGTGATGCCCGGCGTGTTGGGCGTCGACGGCGGTGGTGTCTCGCTCGACGGCGGCGGCGTGTTCGGCTGCTCGATCCGGTTCACCGTCAGCGTGATCGTCGAACCCTTCGGCTTCTTCGTACCGCCCGGGACGCTCTGCGCGAGCACGGTGGCGTCCGGCGAGCTCGGGTCGTTGCCGTACTTGTAGCCGACCACGAATCCGAGTTCCTTCAGCTGCTTCGCCGCGTCATCGGCCGGGACCGTGACGACATCCGGTACGTCGACCTGCGTCTTGCCGCTGGAGATCGTCAGGGTGAACTCCTGACCCGACGGGTACTGCCCGTTCGGGTCCGGGCTGACCGCGAGCACGGTGCCCTTCTTCTCGTCGCTGTCCCGCTCGACCGCCGTGTCCTTGACCGTGAACTGGCCCTTGGCGTCCTCCAGCGTGTTCCGCGCCTTCGACTCCGACATCCCGATCACGTCCGGCACCGAGAACGCGCTCTGACCGGAGGAGATCACCACGCTGACGGTCGACCCCTGCTCCGCCTCGGTGTTGCCCTTCGGCGTCTGGCGGATGATCGCGCCGCGGCCGACCGTGTCGCTCTTCTCCGACGTCGACGAGATCTTCAGGCCCTGACCGGCCAGGATCGAGGTCGCCTCGGTCAGCGACTTGCCGGACAGGTCCGGCACTGTGACCTTGGCCGGTGCGGACGTGGTCGGCGGAGTGCCGCCGGCGTTGTCCTTGTTCATCTTGGTGAACAGCGCGTACGCGCCGACCGCGACCGCGACGATCGCCAGGCCGAGCAGGAAGTACGCCAGCCCGCGGTTGCGGCGGGAGCGGCCGTCCTCTTCGTCCAGTTCGTCGTCACCCGGCGGCAGGACGTCGTTGCCGCCGGTCTGCCGGAACGCCTGGGTCGCGGCCGGCGCGACCGCCGTCGGGGCCATCGCCCGGGTCTCGGCGACCGCGGCCATCGGCGCCGTCACCTGCTGACCGGCCAGCACCCGGTGGATGTCGGCGCGCATCTCGGACGCGCTCTGGTACCGCTCCTCGCGGTTCTTCGCCAGCGCCTTCAGGACGACCGCGTCGACCTCCGGCGGGATGTCCGGGTCGAACGAGGACGGCGGCAGCGGCTGCTCCCGCACGTGCTGGTAGGCCACCGACACCGGCGACTCACCGACGAACGGCGGACGCCCGGTGAGGAGTTCGTACAGCAGGCATCCGGTCGAGTAGAGGTCGGAACGAGCGTCCACGGTCTCGCCGCGCGCCTGCTCCGGCGAGAGGTACTGCGCCGTACCGATGACTGCCGCGGTCTGGGTCATCGTGGAGGACGTGTCGGCGACCGCGCGGGCGATCCCGAAGTCCATCACCTTGACCTGGCCCTGCGGGGTCAGCATCACGTTCCCGGGCTTGATGTCGCGGTGCACGATGCCGGCCCGGTGGCTGTAGTCCAGCGCCTCGAGCACGCCGGAGGTGATCTCCAGGGCGCGCTCCGGCATGATCTTGCGGCCCTCGCGGATCAGGTCGCGCAGCGTCTTGCCGGTGACGAGCTCCATCACGATGTACGGGATCGTGACGCCGGAACCGTTCGGGTCCGGCTCCTCGCCGGTGTCGTAGACCGAGACGATCGTCGGATGGTTCAGCGAGGCGGCCGACTGGGCCTCCCGCCGGAACCGGGCCTGGAAGGTGGCGTCACTGGCCAGGTCGACCCGCAGCCGCTTGATCGCGACGCTCCGGCCGAGCCGGTTGTCGACGCCTCTGCGGACCTCGGCCATGCCGCCGCGGCCGAGCGGTTCGCCTTCTTCGTACCGGCCGCCGACGAGACGTGCCTGCGATGTCATGACTCAGCCTTCCAAGCTGTCCGGAAACCACACTCAATTTGCCCACGGTAGCGGCCGCTACCGTGGGAACCCCGTCGGAAAGACCCACGGGAATCATTGCGTATCGCGCTCATTGGCCGAGCACCGCCTCCATCACCTGCTTGGCGATCGGAGCGGCCAGCTTGCCGCCGGCCACGTCGTCGCGGGCGACGTCGGCCTTCTCGATCAGCACTGCGACGGCGACCTTCGGGTCGTCGGCCGGCGCGAACGCGGTGAACCACGCGAACGGCGGGCGGTCCTTCGAGGTCTGCGCCGTACCAGTCTTGCCGGCCACCTGGACGCCGTTGATCCGGCCCGGCTTGCCGGTGCCGTTGTTGACGACGTCGACCATCATCGCGGTCAGCTGGGACGCCACCTCCGGGGTGACGGCCTGGTGCAGCGACTCCGGCTTGGTCTCCGAGACCGTCTTCAGGTCCGGGGTCTTCACGCTCTGAACCAGGTACGGCTTCATCACCTCGCCCTTGTTCGCGATGCCGGCCGCCACCATCGCCATCTGCAGCGGCGTCGCCCGGACGTCGAACTGGCCGATCGCGGACTGCGCGGTCTGCGGCTCGTTCGGGTCACCCGGGAACTGGCTGGTGGCCACGCTCGGCAGCTCGCTCAGCGGGCGGGCACCGAAGCCGAACTTCGCGGCCTGCTCGCGCAGCGCGTCCGGACCGAGCGCCATCCCGACGGTGCCGAACGCGGTGTTGCAGGAGTACCGCAGCGCGACCGTCAGCGTCGCGGAGTTGCTGCCGCCACAGTTCTTGCCGTCCTCGTTCACCAGCGGAACGGTGGTCTGCGGGAGCGGCAGCTGGGCCGGCGAGTTCACCTTGCTCTCCGGCGTGTACTTGCCGCTGGACAGCGCGGCCGCCGCGGTCACCAGCTTGAACGTCGACCCCGGCGGGTAGAGCTCCTGCGCCGCCCGGTTCGACAGCGGCTTGCTCGCGTCGGCGTTCAGGATCTTCCAGGCCGCGCCGACCTTCTGGGCGTCGTGCGAGGCGAGCACGTTCGGGTCGTACGACGGCCGGCTGGCCATCGCGAGGATCTTCCCGGTCTTCGGCTCGATCGCCACCACCGCGCCGGTCTTCCCGGCCAGCCCGTTGTACGCCGCCTGCTGGGCCGCCGCGTTCAGCGTCAGCGTCACGCTGCCGCCCTGCTGCGGCCGGTTGCTGATCACGTCGATGATCCGGCGGAATGCCATCGACGGGTCCGAGCCGTTCAGCTCGGAGTTCATCGTCAGCTCGATCCCGGCGCGGCCGTACAGGTAGGAGTAGAACCCGGTCGCCGGAGCGTACACCGGGCCGGAGGCGTAGGTGCGCTGGTACTTGAACCGGTCGTTCGACGGTTTGCTCTGCGCGACCGGCGTACTGCCGATCAGGATCGGGCCGCGGTTCACCGAGAACTGCGAGTCGCGGACCCGGTTGTTGTCGTTGCGGCCGTTGATCTCGTTGGCCCGGAAGGCCTGCAGGTACGTCGAGTTCGCCATCAGCGCGAGCATCAGGATGATCGCCGCCACGGCCAGTCGTCGGATCGCCGAGTTCACTGCTTCTGCACCGCCATCGCGATCGTTTCGTCGGACACGGGAGCGGCCGGTGTCTGCGGCCGCCGGGCCTGGTCGCTGATCCGCAGCAGCAGCGCGATGATCGCCCAGTTCGCGACCAGCGACGTACCGCCCAGGGCCATGAAGGGGGTGGTCAGACCGGTCAGCGGGATCAGTGCGGTGACACCGCCGACGATCACGAACACCTGCAGCGCGAACGACATCGCCAGACCGGTCGCGATCAGCTTGCCGAAGATGTCCCGGCAGCCGAGCGCCGTGCGCAGGCCGCGCTCGATGATCAGCGTGTAGACCAGCAGGATCGCGATCAGGCCGGTCAGGCCGAGCTCCTCGGCGAACGACGAGATGATCATGTCGCTCTGCGCGAACAGCGTGGCCTCCGGGTGCCCCTGGCCCAGGCCGCGGCCGAGGACACCGCCCCACGTCTGGCCCATCAGGCCGAGTTTGATCTGCCCGCCGTCGATCGCCCACGGGTCCAGCCAGTCGGTGATCCGGCGATGGACGTGGCCGAACGTCGCGTACGCGAAGAAGGCGCCGCCGGCGAACAGCAGACCACCGATGATCAGCCAGCCGGCCCGCTCGGTGGACACGTACAGCAGGAACAGGAACAGGCCGAAGAACAGCAGCGACGAACCGAGGTCGCTCTCGAACACCAGCACACCCAGGCTGACGCCCCAGGCGATCCCGATCGGGCCGAGGTCGCGGGCCCGCGGCAGGTCCAGCCCGAGGAAGCGGTGCCCGGCCAGGGTCAGGACGTCGCGCTTCACCACGAGATAGCCGGCGAAGAACACGACCAGGCAGATCTTCGCGAACTCACCGGGCTGGAACGACATGCCGGCCAGCCGGATCCAGATCCGGGCGCCGTTCAGGTTCACGCCGAGGCCGGGGACCAGCGGCAGCACCAGCAGCACCAGACCGGCCAGGCCGGCGGTGTAGGTGAGCGCCTGCAGCCGGCGGTGGTCGCGGACCACCAGGATCACGACCAGGAACAGTACGACGCCGACCGCGGTCCACGTGATCTGCTGTGGCGCGGCCGGTGACTTGGGTGCCAGGCCTTTGGCCTCGCGGAGCAGGGCCAGGCCGAGGTCGATCCGGTGGATCATCGCGACGCCGAGCCCGTTCAGCAGCACGGCGCACGGCAGCAGGACCGGATCGGCGTACGGCGCTCGGTACCGCAGCGCGAGGTGGGCGATCAGCGCGAGCAGCCCGATGCCGGCGGCGTAGTACCCGGTGCTGGCCGGGATCTTGTTCTGGACGGTCAGGCCGATGTTCACGTACGCGCCCACCGAGACGGCGACCGCGATCACGAGCAGCAGCAACTCCACCCCGCGCCGGGTGCGCGGGATGATCTGGATGACAGACGTCGACGCGATGCTCATCGACGTCCTCGCTTCGCTCCGGGCGCCGATGAGGCACGAGCACGCTGTGTTGTCTTGATGCCCTCGCTCCGCTCGGTCATCGGACCCCGTCACAATCATCCGCGTCGACCCCGGCGCCGGGCGAGGGCGAGGTGCTCGGCGTTGTCGGCACGTTGGTGACCGGCGTGGTCTTCGGCGGCACGGTGACCGGAGGCTTCGACACCGGCGGCTTGGAGACCGGCGTACTCGGCTTCGGGGTCGGTGTGGGCTTCACCTTGGCGGCACAGGCCGCCGCGGTCTGCTGCAGCTCGGCCACGATCGATCGCGCGCCGGCCAGGTTGTCCGCCTGGATGTTGCCCTCCACCTGCTCCCGGCTGTACGTCGGGAGCTTGTCGACCTGTAGCGCCTGCCGCTCGTAGACCTTCGACAGCGCCAGACCGGGAAGATCCGCCTCGACGCCCTTGAAGATCGCCACGTAGTCGCCGTCCGTGCCGACGTAGTACTGCTTCTGGGTCCAGCTGTACGCGTACCAGGCGCCGCCCCCGATCAGACCGAGGATGACCACCAGTACGGCGATCCGCCGCAGCCACGGGAACCGCTTCGGCGGCCGCGGCGCGTACCGCAGCTCCTCCGGGTCGACGCCCGGACCGTGCCCGCCGCCACCGCCCGGGCCGCTCTCGGCGCCGGTCCGGAGCGCGACCGTCGGCTCGCCGCGGCCGGTGCTGCCCTGGGCCAGCTCGGCGGCCGCGCCGACCAGTTGCGGTTGGGCGCCGCTCGCAGGCTCGGCCTCGACGACGTCCGCGACGACGCAGGTGACGTTGTCGTTCGAGCCCGCCTCGAGCGCGTGCGTGATCAGTTCGACGACGACCGAGTCCGGCGTACCGGAGGCCATCGACGCGGTGATCACCTCGTCACTCACGTAGTCCGGCAGGCCGTCGCTGCACAGCATCAGCCGGTCGCCGGCCTGGACGTCGAGGATCTGCAGGTCCGGGTCGGAGTCCGGACGGCCGTCGAGCACCCGGAGGATCAGGTTCCGGTGCGGGTGCGTGAAGGCCTCCTCCTGGGAGATCCGGCCCTCGTCGACGAGTGACTGCACGAAGGTGTGGTCGTGGCTCAGCTGGTACAGCTGGCCGTCCCGCATCCGGTACGCCCGGGAGTCGCCGAGGTGCGCCATCCCGAGCTGCTTGCCGTCGAACATCAGCGCGGTCACGGTCGAGCCCATGCCTTCGCGCTCCGGGTCCTCCTCGACCAGCTCGGAGAGCCGTTCGTTCGCCCGGTGTACGGCGCCGGCCAGCGCCTCGATCATGTCCTCGCCGCCGATCTCGGCGGTGTCGAGCCGCCGGATCACCTGGACCGCCGCCGCGCTGGCCACCTCACCGGCCGCGGCGCCGCCCATTCCGTCGGCGAGCAGCAGCAGATGCGGACCGGCGTACGCCGAATCCTCGTTGTTGCGGCGCACCCGTCCGACGTCGGACAGTGTGGCGTAGTCGAGCGACAGGGTCATCGAGGCAGGCCTACTTCGCGATGTTCAGCGTCGTCCGGCCGATCCGGATCGATCCGCCGATCTCGGCCGGAACCGGGCGGGTCACCCGGGCGCCGTCCAGGTACGTGCCGTTGGTGGAGCCGAGATCCTCGACCCACCACTGGCCCTCCGACTGGAAGACCCGGGCGTGCCGAGTGGAGGAGTAGTCGTCGTCCAGCCGGATCTGGCAGTCCGACCCGCGGCCGATGATCACGGCTTCCTCGGCCAGCGACGCACCGACCCCGGCCTGCGGACCGTCCGCGATCGTCACCGACCCGGGCAGGCCCTTGCGCTTCTTGGCCGGCTTGGCGGGCTTCGGCGTCCGGGACGCCTGCGGTACGGCGGGAGCCGCGATCCGGCTGTCCACCTTGGCACCGAACAGGTCGGACCTGATCACGGACAGCACCGCGAGGACGAACATCCACAACAGGGCCAGGAACCCCAGTTTGATCAGGGTGAGGGTCAGTTCCGACATGGACTTTCTGTCACCACCCGCTGCTCGGCGGCTGGGCCATCGGCTCGTCCGCGAGACGCAGCGTCATGGTCGTGTTGCCGATTCGGACGGTCGAGCCGTCCACCAACTCCGCCTCGGCGCTCCGGCGGCCGTTCACCAGCGTGCCGTTCGTGGAACCGAGGTCGACCAGCACCACCCGGATCCCGCCGGGGCCTTCCGGCATCAGCCGGATCTCCGCGTGCCGCCGGGAGACGCCCGGGTCGTTGATCTGGATGTCCGCGTCGGTCCCGCGGCCGAGCACCACGCCGGGCGGGTTGACCGGACGGCGCCGGCCGTTCACCTCGAGCATCACCTGCGGGTGGCCGCGACGCGGCGCCTGCTGCGGGGGCGGTTGCTGGGGTGCCTGCTGGGGCGGCATCGGCGGCTGCTGGTACGGCGGGGGGCTCTGCACGACCGGCTCGTTCGGCGGCACGTAGGGCTCCTGCTGGTAGGGCTGGGGCTCGTAGGCCGGCTTGCGTTGGGGCGTGCCGACCGTGGCGCTGACCACCCGGAACTTACCGGTCGGCAGCTCGTCGTGCTGGACCAGCTCGATGTCGATGGGCCCGGAGAACGTGTACCGCTGGATGTCCGCGTGGTCCCGCAGCTCGTTCGCGAGCTCGTGGTTGAGGGTCCGGCCGTAGGCGTTCAGCCGCTCGAAATCGTCCGGTCCCAGCTCGATGGTGAAGTGGTTCGGCACCAGCCGGCGGTCCCGGGACAGGATCCGCGCGGTGTTGTCGATCTCACGCTTGAGTGCCGCGGCCAGCTCGATCGGCTCGACATCACCCTTGAAAGCGCGCGCGAAGACACCGCTGACAATGCCTTCCAGGCGTCGCTCGAAGCGCTGTAGCGGTCGCACGCCTCCTCCTCCACAGTCGGTACGCCGAATCTGTCCACCGGTCGTGGCGGACACACCGGGTACGACGATCGATCGTATCGGGAGGTTCGACCGAACCCGCAATGTGAAGCTCCGGCACAACCCGTGCTACTGTTCCTTCTCGTCGCCAGGAGAGCAATCCAGGCGGCTGCGCGCGGGTGGCGGAATAGGCAGACGCGCACGGTTCAGGTCCGTGTGCCCGAAAGGGCGTGGGGGTTCAACTCCCCCCTCGCGCACAGACAAGGTCCCGGTCGATCACGACCGGGACCTTTCGCGTTCTCGCCCGGATTTCCTCCTTTCGGATGATCTCGCCGGGAACGGTTCGTAAATTTCTGTTTCCTCGGGTGCCGAAACGGGCAGAAAGTTGCATAGCGTCTGGATCTGACCGGGATCGAGAGGGGGTGGCGCTGTGGAACGGACGGTGGGACGGCGGTCGGTACTGGCCGGTGCGGGTGCGGCGGTGGCTTCGGTCGGGTTGGGCGTACCGGCGTACGCGAGTGAGGCGGCGCGGCGGCCCGGGGCGCCGGAGCTGATCGATGTCCAGTTGCTGAACATCACCGACTTCCACGGGAACAACCGGACGCCGACAGCGCAGGCCGACGGGTTCCTGCCGGGCCCGGACGGGCAAGTCAGCCTGCACGTGGGTGGAGCGGCGTACCTCGCGACGCATCTGCGGGCGATCCGGGCGGCGAAGAACTCGATCTTCTTCAGCGCCGGCGACAACTTCTGTGGCGGGCAGCCGCTGGACAACAAGATGCTGTCCGACGAGTCGACCATCGAGGTGCTGAACGCGCTCGGGCTGCAGTTCTCCGCGCTCGGCAATCACGAGTTCGACTACGGCGTGGACTACCTGATCGACCACCTGATGGCCGGCAAGCCCGTCGGTACGCCGGGGCGCGACTCGAGCTTCCCGGACTCGACCGGGCGGCGGTACCAGGGGATCAAGTTCGGTTATTACTCCGCGAACATCCTTTGGCGGAGTTCGCGCCGGCCGGTGTTCGCGCCGTACAACATCGAATGGGTGACCGACGGGCGGCGGCGCTACCCGATCGGCTTCATCCACCTGACCGTCTCGAACACCCCGACCGGCTCGAGCTCGTACAACCCGACGCTCGCCAGTATCGAGACCGCTGCGGCCGGCAACCAAGTGGCGGCGTACCTGAAGCGGCGTGGCGTGAACGCGCTGGTCGTGGTCGTGCACGACGGCGCGCAGCAGGCGGACAACTGGCACGCGCCGATCAACGGCGCGAACCTCGCGACCGGCCCGGCCATCCAGCTCGCCGCGGACCTGAGTCCGGACATCTGCGCGATCGTCACCGGGCACTGGCACTGGTGGTTCAACGCGATGCTCCCCGACCCGAACGGCGTACCGCGGCCGATGGTCGAGGCGGGTCACGCCGGGCAGATCATCAACGAGATCACCCTGAAGCTGGACCCGCGGACGGGTGAGGTGGTCCGCGACCTGACCGTCTCGACCAACCACCCGGTCACCCTCGACGTGACGCCCGACCCGCGGATCGCCCGGATCGTCGACTACTGGACGGCCTTCGGCGAGCGCCGCTACGGCACCGTCGCCGGCCACCTGACCGCCGACTTCACCCCCACCCTGTCGGCCGCCGGCGAGAGCAGCATGGGCGATCTCGGCGCCGACCTCTGCTACTGGTCGGCGCGGCGCAACGGGCCGGTCGACTTCGCCCTCGTGGCGGCCAAGCCGATCACCGGCTCGAACGCGGTCGCCGGCACCCTGCGCTACGCCAAGGGCAGCAACTCGTACGACGCCGACGGCGTCATCCTGTACGGCGAGGCGTACTCGCAACTGGGCTACGAGAACCCGATCCTGACCGTCACACTCACCGGTCAGCAGATCCACGACGCCCTCGAACAGCAATGGCAGCAGGCCGCCGACGGGACCGTGAAGTACGGCCCGCTGAACTTCTCCGCCAACGTCCGCGCCACCTTCGACACCCGCCGCCCGATCGGCGACCGCGTCGACCCCGCCGCCTTCCAGATCGACGGCGCCCCGCTCGACCCCACCAAGTCCTACCGAGTAGCCGGCCTCGCCTACACCCTGATCGGCGCCGACGGCTACCCCGCCCTCAACACCTTCACCAACCCCCACCGCAACGGCCGAGACCACGAACAATTCATCGACTACCTCCGCGCCAACCCCCTCATCACCCCCTCCCCCTTGAACCGCATCACCCTGCTCACCTAGAACCGTCGACGATCCCGCGGCGGGAGCAGAACCAGATGAGAGACTTCGGCATGGCAGAAACCGTTGGGCGCTCGTCGGCGTTCGCGGCGGCTGAGGCGGTGGCCGTCGGCCTCGATCTGGATCCGGGCGGCATCGAGTTGCTCGGGCCGATCGCAGACAACGCGGTGTTCCGGCTGCCCGATCACGTCGTCGCGGGCGGGGCCGGCGCCCCCCCCCCCCCGGGGGGCCGGCGGGGGGGGGCGGGGGGCCCGGGGGGGGGGGTCGGCGGGGGGGGGGGCGGGGGGCCGC
>NZ_JBSHBJ010000005.1:325151-367048 GCF_053611945.1 Kribbella sp. NPDC054772
TCTCCCAATCTTGTTCTCACCTCCACACACCCCCATCTCGGAGGACCCGCCCCCATAACCCGCTCTGGCCGCCGCCCCAGCACACCCCCCACCAGCCCCGGGCCGTCCGTGAGGTGCAGGCCGGCCGGTGGCTCGAGACTCAGGGGATACCGGCCGTGCGCCCGCTGGACTCGATCGACCAACCTCTGACGGTCGACGGCCATGTCGTCACGTTGTGGCACGAGGTCGTCGACGCGTCGATGGCCAGTACCGCGGAACTCGCCGGACTACTGCACGCGCTTCACACGGTGCCGGTCCCGACGGATTTCGAGATCCCGGCGCTGGATCCCTTCGTCCGACTCGATCAGCATCTCGGTGCCGGAGCGTCGGCTCTGGCTGCCGACGATCTCCGGTTCATGGTTCAGAACCTCGAGAACCTCCGGGACCGCTACACGACAACGAGCGATGGTCTGCGGACCTGCGTGATCCACGGGGACGCGAATCGGAAGAACGCGATTCGCGGCCGCGACGGCCGCGCCGTACTGCTCGACCTCGAACGGTTCAGTCGCGGTCCTCGCGAGTGGGACCTCATCGTCCCAGCCGTCTATCGCCGACTCGGTTGGTACTCGCCGCAGGAGTACGACGCGTTCGTCGGCGCCTACGGCTGGGACGTGCGCACCTGGGAGGGTTACGAGACCTTCGCCGCGCTGCGCGAGTTCCGGATGACCGCCTGGCTGATCAGCAGGCTCGTCCGAGAACCCCGCCTCACTGCCGAAGCAGAACGCCGCATCGCCTCACTCCGCGACCCCGACAGCCCCAGAGCCTGGACTCCAGGCGCCTGACCTTCAGGACGCAGACGAGAGGATGTCGCGCGCTCGGTCACGGAAACCGGTGATTGAGCGTTGGGCTCCGAAGCTCTGTAGCCGGCGATCGAAGGTTCGCACGTAGCTGCGAACGCGTGCGGACTTGATTCGACCCGCTGTCGAGAGAGCGTCCTCCGCGATCTCACAGGCTCGCGGTACGTCGCCCGCGTCCAGGTACGACGTGGCGAGGGAGATCCGGCAGAAGGTCCGACTTCGTGGATGCAGGTCGGTGGACTGTGCCAGGGCGACGTGCGCGTTCTGCTCGGCGTCGCGGGGTGCTCGGAGAGCGGTGAAACAGTGCGCCAATTCGTCATGCAGTTCCGCACGGTCGAAGTACGCGATCCAATCCGGCTCGTCGACCTCCGCGCCGGCTGAGAAGACCGACTCGGCCAGCTTCATCGCCTTCAGACAGGCTCGCTTGTTGCCCAGGCCGGCCAAGCCACGGGCCTCCATCGCCGCGTACATCGATCTGACGCGAGGCGTTGCTGTTCCTCCCGCTCCGAGGCTCGCGGCCCTTGCGAGGTCCACGGCGTCCTGATGCTCGCCGAGGTAGTTCGCCTGGTGGCTCATCAGTGCGAGGACCTTGCCACCCAGTGGGCGATCTCCGGACGCGTGTGCCAGGTTGAGCGCCTGGACGAAATACCGTCTGGCAAGTCCGTGCAGCCCCACGTCGTACGCCATCGCACCGGTCTTGTAGGTGAACTGGGCCGCGACCGAGAACAACTCGCGGCCCGTCGCATCGCTGTAGTTCGCGTGCAGAAGAGGCGTCACGGTGTCGCTGAGGTACTGGACGGCGGCGGTCCTGGCGTGACCTCCGCCGAACTGGTGATCGAGTTGCTCGAACATGCGGAGGGTCGCGCGTACGGCAGCGACGTCCTCGGTGCCGACCCGCCCGACCCCGTTCCTGCGGTACGGCGGATCGGCCGGAGGAGAGACCATCCACCGAGCCATCGGGCTTGTGAGGGTTCCGGCGCTCACCGCCATCCGAAGGAATTCCGAGCGTTTCAAATCCTCTGTCCACAGCGTGCGAGTAGTTCGGATCGTCACGTCGCGGGACTCCGAGAAAAGCAGCCCAAGTGTCAGTGGCTGCGCGGAGGCGAATCCCAGCTCGCCGAGCGACAGCGCGCGGCCCAGCCGACGACCGAGGGCTTCGGCGATCAGGACCGGCTTGTGGCCGCGCGGTGCCATGCCCTTCAGCCAGCGACCGACATCGACGTGATCACAACGCACGTCGTTCAGGCCTCTGGCGGCCGCCAGTTCGCGAACATCACGGGCGAGCGCGCTTCGTGAGCAGCTCGCCTCGTCGAGCAGTGCGGCGAACAACTCATTGGGCGAACTCATGCAACCTCTTCGTCGCGGATTGTCCCTGCACTCACAGTAGCCGGAAGACCGCAGGACGAACAGGAGGGCCGAACCCGTGGTTTCCCGGGAGTGCACAGGTTCTGCACATGTCGTTGCCGAGTGCACGGGATTCGCATCTGCTCCGCGGGCATCGGATCCGCTGAGATGGATCGTGTTCTCCTCAGTCGGCGGGTCCGGCGCTGTGACTACCCTGCGACCGGCGCCGGTCCCGTCCACCACGAAAGGACGCGGAATGCAGAAATCATCGGACCGACCATGGGGTCTCACCCGGATGCGCCCCTTCGCTTCGCCGGGCCGCCTCGCACCTGCCACGCACGACGTCGACGAAGAGACTCAGCTCGGCGTGTACTACGACCACCTCGGGACGTTGGTGGCCGGCCCGAAGCACGGCTCGATCCGCGACACCCGGGTGCCCCGGATGACACATCTCGACGGCCGTGCGGTCCAGGACGGCACCGACCCTGACGCCGAGCAGGACTGAGCCGTGCAGCGCGATTGCGTCCTTGTCGTGACGGGTGAGGACACCACCGCCGACCTGGTGATCGACGAGCTCAACCGCCGTGCGGTCCCGGTGGTCCGCTTCGATCTTGCCGATTTTCCACACCGGCTCGAGACGACTGCGCGCTACGAAGGCGGATCGTTCACAGGGTCATTGCGAACAGCCTCCCGGTTGGCAGACCTCTCGGCAGTCCGATCTGTCTACTACCGGCGTCCTACACCGCCGTCGTTCGGGAATCTGGACTGCCCGGACGCGAAGTTCTCCCAGGACCAGGCGCGATTCGGTCTCGGCGGCATGTTGTCCGCGCTGCCTGGGAGCCGTCAGGTGAATCATCCGCGCCGACAGATGGCCGCGGAGTACAAGCCGGCTCAGCTCAGCGTGGCGATGGAGTTGGGCTTCGCCGTTCCACCGACAATCCTGACGAACCGTTTGGACGATGCTCTGGAATTCGTGGAACGACAGGGCGTTGTCGTGTACAAGCCACTGTGGCAGACGCAGTACGAGCAAGACGGCGAGGCACGCACGATCTGGGTTCGTGCTGTAGCTGCCAGCGAGTTGGACGAGTCGGTCGGCTCGACAACGCATCTCTTTCAGGCCCGCGTCGACAAGTCAGCCGATGTGCGAGTCACCGTCGTCGGCGATCAGGTGTTCTGTGTACGGATCGAGTCCCCGTTGACCGATTGGCGGGAGCGGTACGACCTGATCGAGGCCTACACGGTGATCGATCCACCGGCGGGCCTTCGTGAACTGCTGGTCGAGTACCTGGAAAGGTTTGGGCTGTACTACGGATGCTTCGACTTCGCTATCGACGCCTTGGACGAGACATGGTGGTGGTTCGAATGCAATCCCGGTGGAGAGTGGGGCTGGATCGAGCACGAGACCGGAGTCCCGATCGCCCGGGCGTTCGCGGATCTGCTGAGCTGACAGGAGAGTCCTCATGCCAGTCGATACCCACCCGGAGAGCAGGACGCTGCGCGAGCGCCTCGCCGACCAGCTCGCAGGAAGCGGCGACCTGCGCACGGCCGGTTGGCGAGCGGCCGTCGAGGCTGTGCCCCGCGAAGTCTTCGTCAGGGAGTACTTTCGTCACTCTGCTCGGCCGGACGGAGTCCCACTGTGGGAGCCGGTGACGCTCGATCTCGCCGCGGTCAGCGAGACATCGCTGCTGGAGGTCTACGCGGACGAGTCTCTGGTGACCCAGGTCGACGGTGCTGTCCGTCCAGCCGATGTGTCCAGCCCGTTGACGGGAATGCCAACGTCCTCGGCGACCATGCCGAGTCTGGTGGTGCGGATGTGGGAGTGGTTGCTCGTCGAGGACACATCCACGGTGGCCGAGGTTGGGACTGGTTCGGGGTATTCGACTGCCTTGGCTTGCGAGCGCCTGACGTCGGAGCGGGTCACCTCCATGGATGTGGCCGAGACGGTGGTCGGGGCTGCCCGAACGGCGCTGACCGATGCTGGTTACAGTCCGAGGCTCGCTGTCGGTGATGCGCTGGATGGACTGCCCACGCCACCTCCGGGCGGCTACGACAGGGTCATCGCAGCCTGCTCACTCAGGAGGCTCCCCGAGTGCTGGATCGAGGCCACGAGACCTGGTGGGCAGATTCTGCTGACGCTGACCGGCTGGCTGCATGCGTCCGCCCTTGCTCGTCTGCAGACCACTGGTCCGAGCAGCGCCGAGGGCCGGTTGCTCGACGATCCAGCTTCTTTCATGCCGGCGCGGCGCGAGGTTGCCCCGGGACTGACCGACATCAGAACCGGCGGTTCGGACGAGCACCGATCGACGACGTCGTTGTCGCCGGCGATCCTCGACGAGGCCATGGGCCGGTTCCTGGGTCAACTCGCCGTACCCAATGTTCAGCATGCGCGAAGTGCGGCGGGACGAGAGCCTGTGGACTACCTGGTGGACGTGACCACGGAGTCCTATGCGACGGTTGCGGCCGACGGCTCGGTGGTCCAGGGCGGTCCGATCCGGATCTGGGACGCGGTGGAGGCTTCGGTCCGGAGCTGGCGGGACGCTGGATCACCGGGGATCAGCGAGTTCACGGTCGTGGTCGACCCGGCCGGTCAGTATGTCGGGACGAAAGCCGAACCACGACGCTGGCGCCTCCCCGGTCCCGTGGCAGGCGCTGATGGTCCCCATCGTCGTGGTCGTCCGTCCGGTAGGTGATGGGGTGGGTCCGTCGGGAGGGTGACGTCTGGGGGTGGGTTTGGTGGGAAGGTGCTTCTCATGGAGGAAGCGCTGGAGCTTGAGGGGCTTACCAAGGTTTTTGGGGAGCAGCGGGCGGTGGACGGGGTCAGTCTGAGCGTGCCGGCCGGGTCGTTCTTCGGGATGCTCGGGCCGAACGGGGCGGGGAAGACGACGTCGTTGTCGATGGCGGTCGGGTTGCTGCGGCCGGACGGGGGTACGGCGCGGATCTTCGGGGCCGACGTGTGGCGGGAGCCGGTGCGGGCCAAGGCGTTGGTCGGGGTGCTGCCGGACGGGCTGGGGATGCCGGAGCGGTTGACCGGGCGGGAGGTGCTGACGTACCTCGGTCTGCTGCGCGGACTGCCCGAGGACGAGGTCAAGCGGCGTGCGGCCGAGCTGCTGGAGGTGCTCGAGCTCGACCACGAGGACGAGAAGCAGGTGATCGGCTACTCGACCGGCATGCGGAAGAAGCTCGGCCTGGCGGTGGCGTTGCTGCACGCGCCGCGGTTGCTGGTGCTGGACGAGCCGTTCGAGGCGGTCGACCCGGTGTCGGCCGCGACGATCAAAACCATCCTGCACCGGTTCATCGCTGGCGGCGGGTCCGTGGTGATGTCGAGCCACGTGATGGCGCTCGTCGAGCAGCTGTGTGACCGGGTCGCGGTGATCGCGGACGGGAAGGTCGTTGCCTCGGGCACTGTTGCGGACGTGCGCGCCGGCGGCAGCCTGGAGGACGCGTTCGTGTCACTGGTCGGTGCGTCGACGCGCGGTGCGGAAGGCCTGACGTGGCTCTCGCACTGACGTACGGCACCTCGCGCACCCTGGTCCGGATGCGGTTGGCCGCGTTCCGGCATGCGCTCGACGACCAGTTCCGCCGGTCGTGGATCGTCACCGGTGGGTTCGTCGGGCTGGCGCTCGCGGGCGGGACGCTGTGGGTCGCTGCGCGGGGCGATCAGGACGTATTGGTCGTCGTACTCGCGGTCTGGATGCTCGGCTGGGTGGTTGGGCCGTTGTTCGCCGGTGGTGGTGACGAGACGCTCAAGCCGGAGTACTTCACGATGACGCCGCTGCCGCCGCGGACGCTCTCCACCGGTCTACTGGTGGCTGCGCTCGCCGGAGTCGCGCCGGTCATCAGCCTGGTCGCTCTGCTGAGTCTCGTGGTCCTAGGCACCCAGCTGGGTGTCGCTTCGGCACTCGTCGCGGTGCCGGCGGTGTTGCTGCAGTTGTTCTGCTTCATCCTGGCGTCGCGGCTCGCTGTCGCGGTGTACGGCCTACTCCTGCAGGTCCGGGCCGGTGCGGTGATCGCAGCGCTCGTCAACGCGTTCATCCTGGCGTTCACGGCGCAGGGGTGGGCGCTGATCGTCGCGTTCGTGTCGACCGACGTACAGGGCACGATGGCGCAAGCGGCCCGGATCGCGCCGTCCGGGTGGGGACTGGCCGCTGTCGAGGCAGCTGGGCGCGGTGACTGGCTCAGAGTCCTCGCAGCACTCGCGGGACTCGCTCTGCTCGCTGTCGTGATGCTGCTCGCCTGGTCCGCTCTTCTGGTACGCCGAACAACCGCAGCGCGGGCCGGCGGGAAGATCCGGCGTACCCTCAGCGCCCGGACTCCAGAAGGCGCTGCCGCCGCGAAGGAACTGCGCTCGTGGACCCGTGACCTGCTCTACGGTCACAAGGCGATCTTCGCGGTCGCGTACGGCGTGTTCTTCTGCCTGATGCCGTTGGCGATCGGACTGAAGTCGATGCTGCCGTGGGCGGGTTCGGCCGCCGTGGTGATGGCCGGCTCGATGAGCGCCAACCTGTACGGCGCGGACGGTACTGCGTTCTGGACCACGCTGATGACGCCTGGCTCGGCGCGGCCCGACGTACGGGCGCGGCAGCGGGCGTTCTTGCTGGCCTTCGGTCCGTTGACGCTGCTCATCACCGTCGTGCTCACCTGGTGGTCCGGAGTCTCCAGCGCGTGGCCGCTGGTGCTGAGCGTGTTGCCCGCGCTCCTCGGCGGTGCAGCCGGTCTGATCGTGGCGTGCTCGGTGTACGCCGCCGTACCGACGACCGATGCGCACAAGCGGGCCGGGAACCCGCTCAACTCGGGTGAGAACGAGGGCGAGACGATGGGCATCGTCTACGTGATGCTCGTGCTGGTCGCGACGACCTGTGCCCCGGCCCTGATCGTGGCGCTCTACACCGGCTGGTGGGGCGTGCCGGTCGGCCTACTGTCCGGCGTCCTGTCCTGGTGGTACTTCGGTCGCGTGGCAGCTCACCGTCTCGACACGCGCGGCCCGGAGCTCCTCACGTTGCTCAAGCACGGCCGATCGCCCGCGGAACAGGCCAAGAAGACCGCGGGGTTCGATGCGCTCCCGAGGTGGCGGCGGACGCTCGCCGGGTTCTGCCTGGGATTCGCGGCGATCCCGTTGTTCCCGCAGGCCGTCGTACCGGCGATCTTCAAGCTGACCGGTAATCACGACACCAAGTCCTGGTTCCTGGCCCTCTACCAGGAGGGACCGTGGCAGTGGGTCGTGATCGGGCTGATGGCCGCGCTGGGGTTGTCGATGTACGCGTACGGCGGGCTCACCTACTACTACGCGAAGAAGCGCGCTCCGGGTGTGCCGGTCGCGGTAGTCGCAGGGTAGGGGCGCCGCGGTGCCGGGCGCTGGTGGTGTTGATGGTGCGGTGGTTGCGCAGCATCCAGATCGCCACGGCGGCCGCCGCGATCAGGCCGGCGATCCCGGCGTAGTCGGTCAAGCTCATCATCGATCTCTTCTCCAGGGCGGTGGGCTCGGCGGCGGCGAGTTCCGCTGGCTTCTGACCAGGAAGTGACGGGTGCTCAGTGTTTCCGTGATGGCGCAGACGTGTCATGGCTGATCCGTGCCAGAGGGAAAGCGCTCGCTTCCTGCTCAGGAACCCTGCTTAGGTGGTGCCCGGAGGTGGGGCGGATGCAGGACGGCTTGTTGCTCGACGCCCGCGAGGAGCAGACGTACCGGCTGCTGGTCGGCCTGACCGCGGCGCGGGCCGCGGAGCTCGCCGAGGTCGCCGAACTGCCGCCGGCGGAGACCGACGAAGTACTGCAGCGACTGCAGGCCAAAGGGCTGGTGACGGTGCAGCCGGCCGAGGACCCGGTGTTCCGGCCGCTGCCGCCGGACGTCGCGCTCGGCACCACGCTGCTGCGGCGCCAGGAGTCGCTCGAGGCGGCCCGGAAGACGGTGGCCGCGCTCAGCGAGGAGTTCCGGGCCAGTGCGAGCCGCCGGGACGCGCACCACCTGGTCGAGGTGATCGTCGGCGCCGGCACGCTCCGCGAACGGCTCGCCGACCTGCAGAACTCGGCCCGCGAGGAGATCCTCTGGTTCTGCCGCGCGAACCCGCTCGCGATGCAGGGCGCCGACAACACCGAGGAGTACGGCGCTCTCTCGCGCGGCGTACGGTACCGGGCCATCTACGAGCGCGCGCTGATCGAGACCCCGGGTGAACTCGACTCGATCGCCGAGGGAGTCAGCTGGGGCGAGGAAGCCCGGGTACTGCCGACGCTCCCGGTCCGGATCGCGATCGTCGACCGGTCGACCGCGATCTGCCCGCTGGTCCGCGACGACGAGAGCCTCGGTGAACCGTCCGCCGCGATCATCAGCCGCGGCCAGCTTCTCGACGCACTACTGGCGCTCTTCGAGAGCTACTGGGAGCTGGCGACCCCGGTGCGCCTCCAGGCCGACCAGGAAGAGCAGTCCGAAGGGCTGGACGACTCCGAGCGCCTCCTGCTCTCCATGCTCGTCGCCGGCGTGCCCGACAAGTCCATCGCCAACCAGCTCGGTATCAGCCGCCGCACAGTCCAGCGCCGCCTGGACCGCCTGATGACCCTGGCCGGCGTAGACACCCGCACCGGCCTCGCCTTCCAGGCGGCCAAGCGCGACTGGCTGTAAAGCAGGCCGCTGGCGGGCTGTTGCGCCGATGCAGCGCTACAACCCGCCCGCGATCAAACAACCAGTCAGCGAACCCCGTACGCGCGGATGACCGTTTGGGTGACGGTGGAAGTGGTGCTGCGCGCCGTTACCTTCAGGGAGACGGTGTCGTGGGCGTTCGGGACCACCGCGAGGTAGTGGCCGGCGGCGCCGATGACTGCGAGCTTCTGCCAGGTCTTGCCTTCGTCGAAGGACGCCGACGCCTGCAGTGAGGTCGCGCGGGGCGACTCGAAGCCGATGACGTGCGTCCGCGCACTCACCTTTCCGGTCAGGTCGACCGGGACCTTGTAGTCGACCTGCTGCAGTGCGAGCGGCGTGGCCTTGTCATCCGACTGCTTGGCCGAGCGGAACTCCCACGAGGTCGCCGTACGCGTGCCCCAGTTCCACTCGCCCTCGCTGTCGATCCGTTCGGTGGACAGGTCGAGCTTGTACGCCGCGTCCGCGCTGGAGGTGATGACATCGGCCCACGCGTTCGGCATCTCCGCGACGACCTTGCCGTCCCGTGACAGCGTGGCTGACGCCTTGGTGGTCTCCTTGATCGTGTAGTGACCAGCAGCGTCCACGAACGAGGGGATGCGGAGCGACAGCCGGTCACCGGTCCGCGTGGACTGTACGCCGGGTGCTGCCGCCGGCCGGACCACCGGACCGAACCACGTCTCGTCCGACTGACCGGTCCGGTAGCTGCGCGGTACCGACGTCATACCGCCGGACAGCGGGTTCATGGTGTCCCACGTGTACAGGTGGTGCACCCGGTGCTGCCAGAGCGAGTCACCAGACGTCACCCACTCCTCCCGCACCTTCGGGGTCTCGACGAAGCGCTGGTAGTCGTTCCACGAGTACTCCTGCCACGGCCGCCATCCGAAGCGCTGCTCCTTGGCCCAGTTGAAGCCGCCGTTGTCGGCGTACCGCGTGGTGATCCGGGCGCTGTTCGCCGGCGTCACCTTGTAGTGGATCTTCGCCGGGATCGCCCCGGTCGAGACCTGCTGTACGTCGTACAGGTACGGGCTGGACGTGGTCAGGGTCAGGTCGATCGTCGCCTTCCCGCGCCGGACCCGGTCGACCAGCTTCTGGCCGTCCTTGAACGTGGTGACCATCGCCGGGATCGGCTCGCGGTCACCGGTCGGCCGCCAGACCGTCCACGCCGACCAGTCGGCCGGCCGGATCAGGATGACCGCCGCCGCGCCGGCCGCCGCGGCCGCCTTGATCTGCTCCTTCTCACCGTCGGAGTCCAGCACCACGAGCGCGCCCTTCGCCTGGTCGAGCGAGGTGACGATCGGGAACCGGCGCCGGCCCTCGTACGACGGCGACTGGTGCAGCAGGTTGATGTCGAGCGGACCGGCGACTCCGGGGATCGACGCCTGCACCATCGGCGCGACCAGCTGCCAGCGGGACGAGAACTCGAAGCTGCCGTCCTTGACCGGCTTGGTCGGCGTCACGTTCACCTGCTTGACCGTGCTGAAGTGCATCACGCCGTGGCTGATCGAGCGGCCGTTGCCGTACACGCGGTGCACGTAGTAGCTGAGCACCGCCTGCTGTTCCGACGGCTTCAGCGTCTCGATCGTGATCGGGACCGCCTTCCGCGCGTCGATGACGATCTCGGTGTCCTTGCTGACCACGACGTTCGGGTCGGTGAACAGACTCGCCTGCTCGTCCTGCGGGTTCGAGCTGTCGACCAGCGAGTGCAGCAGGTAGGTGCCCTCCTCGACCTCGGCCGTGAACGTCTCGCCGTTCGGGATCCAGGCCAGTACGTCGGAGCGCGAGTTGTCGCCGTACAGCGAGATCACCGGGACGCCGGTGGGCTTGCCGTCCAGGTCGACCGCGCGGAGCGTGACCTTGTGCTTCGGGCCGGCCCGGAGCGCGCCGACCGCGGTGTGGGTGACGACGCCGTCGGGGCCGGTGGCAACGACCCAGCCGCTGTACTGGCCGCGGCCGACCTTGGCCGGGTCGAGGCTCAGCGGTACGTCGGCGGTGCCGTTCGCGGGGACCGTGACGGTCGCCGGCAGGGTGAAGCCGGTCGCCGGCTGCTTGTCGTCCAGGTTGGTGACCTGAGCGGCCAGGGTCAGCGTGACCGGTGCGTCGGAGTCGTTCCGGTAGGTGATCGTGCGCGTACCGGTCTCCAGACCGAAGTCGGCGACGCCGCTCGCGGTGACCTTCTGGGCGACGGCCCGAGTCAGGTCGACCCGGCCCGCGCCCTGCTGGTAGACGGTCTGCTCAGGCTGCGTCTTCGCGGTGCTGACCAGGGCGTTCTTCAGCTGGTCGGCCTTCCAGTCCGGGTGCTGCTGCGCCAGCAGAGCGGCCGCGCCGGCGACGTGCGGTGTCGCCATCGACGTACCGGAGGCGGCCGTGTAGAGCTCGTCGACCGGGTCGCCCATGACCGTGCCGGCCGCGCGGGCGGCGATGATGTCGACGCCCGGCGCGGTGATCTCCGGCTTGAGCCCGGAGTCGCCGAGTCGCGGTCCGCGGCTGGAGAACTCGGCCAGCTGGTCGTTGCGGTCCACGGCGCCGACCGTCAGCGCCGACGCCGCGGCGCCCGGCGTACCGACGGACTCGTCCTGGCCCTCGTTGCCGGCCGCGACCACGAACAGCGTGCCGGTCTGCGCGGTGATGTCGTTGACCGCCTGGCTGAGCGGGTCGGTGCCGTCGGTCGCCTCACCGCCGAGGCTCATGTTGACGACCTTCGCGCCCTCGGCCGCGGCCCACTCCATGCCGGCGATGATCCACGAGTCGTAGCCGTACCCGTCGTCGCCGAGCACCTTGCCGACCAGCAGGTCCGCCTTCGGCGCGACGCCCTTGCGGGTACCGCCGGCGGCCGCACCGGTGCCGGCGATCGTGGCCGCGACGTGCGTGCCGTGGCCGAAGTGGTCCTCGGTGCCGCTCGGGCTGCCGGAGAAGTCCTGGCTCTCCTTGACCTTGCCGGCCAGGTCCGGGTGGTTCGCGTCCACGCCGGTGTCCAGGACGGCGACATTGACGCCGGAACCCTCGTACCCGGCCTTCCAGGCGTCCGGCGCACCGATCTGCGGAACGCTCTTGTCGAGCACCGGCTTGATCTTGCCGTCCAGCCAGATCTTGCCGACACCGCTGTTCAGCGAGCGGGCGCCGACGGCCGGCTTGAGCGATTTCCACAGCTCCGGCAGCTGGTCCTTGGCCGCGTCCACGGCCCGGCCGCCGATCGACGGGAGCTGCCGCGTGGTCGTCGTACCCGCGAGGGTCGAGGCGCCGCGGAAGCCCGGGCTGTCCTTGACGATCAGCGGGAGCTGCTTGGCCGCGGAGTCGCCGTACCCGTCGGCGATCAGCTCGTCGACGTCGAACAGGTTCACGTCGAGTACGCCGGTGGAGACATACGGTACGGCGTCGCTCGGCAGCACCCGGAGGCCGCCGTCGGCCTCGACGGTGTGGAACGAGACCCCTTCGCGGCCGGCCGCGGGAACGACGCTGGCGGCCTTCTTGCCGTTGCCGGCGTCGGTCACCGAGACGACGTCGCCGGTGATCAGCGTGACCACCGAGGTCGCGCCCGGGGTGCCGGTGGGGCTCGGAGGCGCCGCGGACGCCGGGGTGACCGTCGCCGCGCCGAGGGCGAGCACCGCAGCGGTGGTGACCGCGGCGATGCGTCTGGAGGAGGACATAGGCGGATTCTCCTTCGAGAGGATGGGGGCAGGCTCACCTCTGCTTCTGGGAGAGTTTGCAATCACGTCACGGGTTACCGCCCTGTCCATCACTGCCGTCCCTGCGACATGGCGCAACCACGCCAGCACCAGGCACCATCGACGAATGACCGCACAGCAGTTGGTACGCCGATGGGCGTGGGTGGGGACCTTCTTGATCGGGGCGGGGCTGTACGTCGCCGTACTGGCCGTGCTCGCCGACACCGGGAACCCGAACCTGTTCCCGACGATGATCCTGCTCGGGGCGCTCGTCGTCCCGCTGACGTTCGTGACGTTCGCGGCCGGGCGGTCCGGGCGGTGGCTGATCGACGGGCCGACGCTGGGCGGCTGCCTGCTGTTCGGCGGCGTCGTCGGCGTGGTGGTCGCGGGCTTGCTCGAGTACGACGCGATGCGCCGGCTCGGGACGCTGCCGATGGTCGGGGTCGGGGTGATCGAGGAGGCGGCGAAACTCGTCGTACCGGCGATCCTGGTGGTGTTCTTCGGGCACCGGTACCGGACGTCGATCGGGCGCGGGATCGTGATCGGCGTCGCGGTCGGCACCGGGTTCGCGATCCTCGAGACGATGGGCTACGCGTTCGTCGCGCTGCTGCAGTCGAACGGGAACGTCGGTGCGGCCGAGCAGACGCTGTTCATCCGCGGCCTGCTGTCGCCGGCGGGGCACGCTGCGTGGACCGGGCTGGCCTGCTGGGGTCTGTGGCGCTTCGTGACCGCGCCGAGCGGCCGGCACTTCGCGTTCTTCCTCGGGATGTACGCCGTGGCGGTCGCGCTGCACACCACCTGGGACGGCATCGGCGGCCGGATCACGTACGCCGTCGTCGGGGCGATCTCCATCGGTCTCCTGCTGTACGGACTGAAGCGCTCCCAACGATCCGACGCCGTCCCGGTACCGGCCTGACGACCGGTCGAACCCGGAAGGAGCAGCATGCCGACCCTGCCTGATTTCCGTCTGGAGACGTACTTCGCCCGCTGGGAGTTCAGCGCGCGCTACCACCTGACCGCGTCCGACGCGCAAACGCTGCCGATGTCCGAGCTGCTCGCGCTTGCCGACGCCGACGGTCGCGAACGCTGGAACACGCTGTCCCTCGGCTACACCGAGACCCGCGGCCTGCCTGCGCTCCGCGAGGAAATCGCCCGGACCTACGAAACCGTCAGTCCCGACGACGTGTTGTGTTTCGCGGGCGCCGAGGAAGCGATCTACCTGGCGATGCGGACGTTGGTCGAGCCAACGGATCACGTCGTCGTCCTGACACCCAACTACCAAGCGGCCGAGACCATCCCGCTGTCCGTGTGTGAAGTGACCGGGGTGGCGCTGCGGGCCGAGGACGGTTGGGCGCTCGAAGTCGACGCGATCGAGGCCGCGCTGCGCCCGAACACCCGGATCGTCTCGGTGAACTTCCCCAACAACCCGACCGGCGCGCTTCCAGCACCGGACACCTGGGCGCGGCTCGTGCGGCTGTGCGACGACCGCGGGATCACGCTGTTCTCCGACGAGGTCTACCGCGGCCTCGAGGCGAACCCCTTGCCACAAGCAACAGACCTGTCGAGTACGGCGATCTCGCTCAACGTGATGTCCAAGGCCTACGGACTGCCGGGGCTACGGATCGGCTGGATCGCGTGCCACGACCGTGCCGTCCTGGACCGGCTCGAACGGGCGAAGCACTACACGACGATCTGCAACGCGGGACCGAGCGAAGTGCTGGCGCTGATCGCGCTGCGGGCCAGGGATCGCGTCCTGGAGCGCAACCGGGGGATCATCGCCGACAACCTGCCGGTGTTCGCGGAGTTCTTCGGGCGGTACCCGGAGTTGTTCGAGTTCGCCGCGCCTGACGGTGGCTGCGTCTGCTACCCGCGCTACCTCGGCTCCGACGGTGTGGAGGCGATGTGCGCGGAGCTGGTCGAGCAGGCCGGCGTACTGCTGCTGCCGTCGAGCATCTACGCCTCCGAGCTGACCGGGACGCCGACGGACCGCTTCCGGATCGGGGTCGGACGCAGCGGGCCGGGCGAGGCGCTCGCTGTCTGGGCCGACTGGCTGGACAAGCGTCGGCTCAGGTGATGCGGGTCCAGGTCGGGCCGTCGGCGGTGTCGGTGACCTGGATGCCGAGCTCGGTCAGCTCCGCCCGGAGCGCGTCCGCACGCGCCCAGTCCCGGGCCGCCCGCGCCGCCTCCCGATCGGCGACCAGCTTCCGTACCGCATCGTCGTTGTCCCCGCTCGACTCACCAGCGTCGAGCGCCTCGAACGTCAGACCCAGTACGGCGGAACTCGCCGCGACCACCGCCCGCTGACCCGCCTCCGACAACGCCGGATCGCGCAACGACTCCTGCAGCAACGCCAGCACCCGCGGAGTATTGAGGTCCGCGCTGATCGCCTCGTCGATCTGGTCGATCACGGCGATCGCGGCCGCGTCGTCCCCGGCCAGCGCGCGGGCCTCGTTCGCGGTCGTGACCACCGGCAACGCACCGAGTGCCGACGTACGCCGAATCAGCCGGCGCAACGCGGTCTGGGCACTCGCCAGACCGCCCGTGGTGAACTCGAGTTGCGCGCGGTAGTGACCACCCAGCAGGAACAGCCTGTAGGAGAGGGGATCGACCCCTTGCTTCGCGAGCTCGCTCACGGTCAGGATGTGGCCGGCCGACTTCGAGATCTTCGCGGACCCGAGCTGCAGGAACTCGTTGTGCAGCCAGAACTTCACCCAAGGCTGCCCGTCGCCCAGGTACGCCTCGCTCTGCGCGATCTCGTTGACGTGATGCAACTGCCGGTGGTCGACCCCGCCGGTGTGGATGTCGAAGTGCTCGCCGAGCAGCAGCATGCTCATCACGGAGCACTCCAGGTGCCAGCCCGGCGCGCCCCAGCCCCACGGCGAGTTCCAGCGCATCGCCCGCAGCTGCCCCGGCGCCTCCGCGCGCCAGAGCGCGAAGTCGGTCTTCGCGCGCCGCCCGTACACCTCTTCGACCCGCGCGCCCTCGAGCTGTCCACTCACATCGATCAGGCCGAGCTGTCCGTACGTCGGGTCCTTGGACGTGTCGAAGTACAGCCCGGACTCGATCTCGTAGGTGAAGCCGCGCTCGACCAGGCGCTCCGCGAACGCGATCATCTGCTCGACGTACTGCGTCGCACGCGGGTAGTGCTGCGCGGGCAGGATGTTCAGCGCGGCGAGATCGGTGAAGAACGCCTCGGTGTACATCGCGGCGATCTCCTCGACCGACCGGCGTTCGCGGGCGGCCGCGACCTCGAGCTTGTCCTCGCCGAGCTCGGCCTCCGCGACCGCGTGGCCGACGTCGGTGATGTTGATGACGTGATCGACCTGCCAGCCCTTCCAGAGCAGCGCGCGGCGCAGCGTGTCGGCGAAGGTGTACGCGCGCAGGTTGCCGATGTGCGCGTAGCTGTAGACGGTCGGGCCGCAGCTGTACAGCCGCACGGTGCCGTCCGCGGCCGGCGTGAAGTCCTCGACCCGGCGCCCGAGGGAATTGAAGAGCCGCAACGGCCTCGACACGGTCACCCCCGGGATGCTAGCAACGCCCGGCGGGTCCGCTGTCCTCACAACGACAGGTCAGCAATGTGAGACGGTCACGCTGAGCCATGGACAACGGGTGTGCAACTGAGTACGGTCCGTAAACGGCGTCCGCACCACGCCAACCGATGGAGGATCGTGGGTTCCTCCCCTTTGGTCGGTGAGGTGCTGCCCGCCAGTGGCACCTCGCTGGTGGTTGGGCAAGCAGGCAGCGGCGGTTCGCCGCGGTCTGATGGGGGCCCATCCACCCAGGTGGGGTGGTGAGCGACACTCACTCGCTCGCCGCCCCACCGGTTCAACTTTCTCCGGCGAACCCCCCAACGCTCCACCGTCCTGGGTCGTCTTGACAGCTGACAGTGCAAGCGAACTGCAGCCGACGGAACAGGTGCCATGGCCGACTGGGAACGAGCTTTCCGCGATCTCCTCGCCGCCCGGGGTACGGCGTTGCGCGCGTACGGCTATCTCTTGACAGGCGAGTCGTCCGCTGCCGCCGATCTCGTGCAGGACGCCCTGCTGCGGGTCTTCAGCCGGCTCCGGGTCAACGACGACATCCCCGAGCTGGAGAGCTACGTACGGCGGGTCATGCTGAACCGCTACGTCGACAGCACCCGGCGCGCTCGGCGCTGGCGGGCGAAACGTCACCTGCTCCTCCAGCCGGCCGTGCAGGTCGAGGACCCCGGACTCGCCGGCGACGTTCGGCAGGCGCTGACCACGCTGTCGCCCCGGCAACGTGCCTGTGTCGTGCTGCGGTACTACGAAGACCTCACGGTGCCGGAGATCGCGGCGCGTCTGCACTGCGCCGAAGGCACGGTCAAACGCCACCTGGCCGATGCCCGGAGCAAGCTCGCCACGCAACTCGCCGTACCCGAGGAGACGATGAAATGACCGATCTGAGGAACCTGCTCGAGGAAATGGCCGGTGAAAACGCCGTGAAGGTCGACGAGGGCGACATCCTCCGCCGGATCCGTCGTCGCCGGCGGGTACGCACCAGCCTGGCCGGTGCGTCCGGTCTGGCGGCCGTGGCGGCGCTCGCGGTCGGCGCGTACGCCGTGGTTCCGGCCGGCACCACGACTCCGGCCGGCCCGACGACGGCGGCCGGCCAGGCGACGACGGCGGTGGCCACGCCCCGGCCGGCCCCGGTCGCGCCGTACCACTGCGGCGACGGGTTTCCCGCGCCTGAGCCCGTCCCCAGCGGGCGATTCGTCGCGACGGTGACGCTGACCCAGAAGACCATCAACCGCACGGCCACCGGGTGGTCCGGGACCATCCGGGCGGAGTACCGGTACAACGGCGGACTGCCGCACCCGCTGATCGCGGGTCTGCCGCCGCACTGGGTCGCTGTCGTCCGCGACGGCCGGATGGTGGGGCACGCGACCGTCAGCACGACCGCCAAGGTGGTCGAGCTGCAGGCCGGCCAGTCGCAGGTCGTTGACGCCGGCATCGACATCCGAGCCTGCGCCGGCACTTCGTTGCCGTCCGGGGCGTACCTGCTGTACGAGGACCTTGATCCGACCGCGAAACGCTCGAAGCTTCTCGTGGAAACCGGCCCGATCGGGCGCCTGCAGTTGCCCTGAACCCCGGTGTTTGTCGGATGGCCGGACAATCTTCAGGTGCCGAAAGGTTTCGTCGTCGGGGCCGGGCGGGCAGACTGACCACCGTCCGCTACCCAACCGCCCCTGGGAGTAGTCGTGCCCCGACTCTTTCGTCCGGCGCTGCTCGTCACCGCCGTACTAGCACTGCTCGGCTTCGGCATCACCCCGTCGAACGCCGCCACGTCAATCACGGTCGCCACCGCGATCGGTCGCCAGGACAACTCGACGGCCTCCGTCACCGGGTACGTGGTCGGTCAGCCGACCGCCACCAGCACCGTTGTCCGCAGCAACTTCCCGAACGACTACGCGCTGGCGCTGGCCGACTCGGCCACCCAGACGAGCACGTCGTCGATGCTCTACGTACAGATCCCGACCGCGTTCCGGGCGTCGTACGGGCTGCAGAGTAACCCGAGCCTGGTCGGCAAGCAGATCACGGTCACCGGCGCGCTGGCGGCGTACTTCTCGCACCCGGGACTGAAGAACGCGACCGCCTTCGCCGGCGGGGGCGGCACGGACCCGGGCCCGGATCCGGGTGACTACTACGCCGGTGCCGAGGGCAAGACCGGTGCCGCACTGAAGTCCGCGCTGCACACGATCATCTCGAACCAGACCAAGCTCACCTACGACCAGGTCTGGGACGCGCTCAAGGTCACCGACCAGGACCCGAACAACAGCAACAACGTCATCGAGATCTACTCCGGCCGCTCGATCGCGAAGAGCAGCCAGGGCGGCGGTGTCGACGACTGGAACCGCGAGCACGTCTGGGCCAAGTCGCACGGCGACTTCGGTACGGCGACCGGCCCCGGCACCGACGTCCACCACCTGCGCCCCGAGGACGTCTCGGTGAACTCGGCCCGCGGCAACCTCGACTTCGACAACGGCGGTACGGCGGTTGCCCAGTGCACCGGTTGTACGGCGGACTCGGACTCGTTCGCGCCGCGCGCGGCGGTCCGCGGTGACGTTGCCCGGATGATCTTCTACATGGCCGTCCGCTACGAGGGCGACGACGGCTTCGCGAACCTGGAGCCGAACGACAAGGTCAGCAACGGTACGGCGCCGTACATCGGCAAGCTGTCGGTGCTGAAGGCCTGGGCGGCGGCCGACCCGCCGGACGCGTTCGAGAAGAACCGCAACGAGGTCATCTACAGCCAGTTCCAGCACAACCGGAACCCGTTCATCGACCACCCGGAGTGGATCAGCTCGATCTGGCCGTAACCCGCGCTTCGTCCCAGGGCCGTGTCCCCCGCCGAGCGGGAGGCGCGGCCCTAGTGGTTCTTAGCGGTTCGCCTGGATGTCGCGTTTGCCGCCGACCGGGCCGAGGGCCGGCCGGTCCTGCGGCGGCCGCTCGCCGCCGGCGCCGAGCTGCCGCGGAGCGACCGGGTGCGCGATACCGGCCTGGGCGGCGTTGACGCCGAGCCGGGTCTGCACCCACTCCCGGAAACCCGGGTCGGCGACCCGGATCTGATGATCGGAGCGGGTCAGCAGTCCACGCGCCACGAGCTTGTTGGCGGCGCCGTCGAGGTCCCAGCGACGAGACTCCTGCTGGTCTGACTGCGCCGGGTCCGCGATCCCCTGGGCGCCGCGCGCGGCGGTCCGCACCAGCAGCTCCTTCTGGGCGGCGGTGCAGTTGTACCAGGCGGCGTCGTACAGCACGCGGGACTGGACGTTCAGCCGGCTGGTCGCGGTGGTGGCGATCTCCGCGGAGATTCCGGTGCTCGGATCGGCGATCTCGAGCGCTCCGGCGGCGAGCGTCCGGAGGCGGGTCGGGTTCCCCTCCGCGGCCGCGACCAGGTTCTCGACCGCCGCGGGCTCGTACCGGACGCCGGCCTGGTCGAGCGGACGGGTGAACGCGGCGCGCAACTGGTCGTTGGTCAGCGACGGAAGCTTCCGGACGTCGATCTTCTTGATGTCCCTGGACGCCGTGCCGGACTTCCCGCCCGATGCGGTGAGCAGCCGGGAGTACGCGTCCTCGCCGCCCGCGGCGACCAGGAACATCGGCTGCCGCATCGAGCGCAGGTGGGACGACAGGTTGACCAGCGTGACCAGGTCGTTCTCCTCGGCGGCGTCCAGGTTGTCCACCATCAGCATGATCGGCGTCCGGCTCGGCAGCGCCATCTTGCCGAGGTGCTCGCCGACCTCGTTCAGGGTCGTGCCGACGGAGTCCTTGGCGACGCCTTCCCAGGAGGCGTGGATGCCGACCTTCAGCGGCGAGAAGCCGAACCGGGACTGTGCGGTGTTCATCGTGTTCGTGGTCCGGACCGCCATCTTGTTCAGGATGTCCCGCAGCTGCTTGACCTCGGAGGCCGGGTACTTCGCCCTGAACGTGTCGAGCTGGTCGCGGATCGAGCGGATCACCCGCGCCTCCATGGACTCGCGGCGGGACGCGTTCAGCCGGATCGTGATCCAGCCGTCCTCCTCGGCCATCGCCTGGGCCCGGTCCAGCTCCTGGCTGGTGCCGATCCCGGGCGGTCCGGTGTACAGCACCGTGGTGCCGTCGGGGTCCCGCTCCTCGAGCGATGCCGGCCGGCCCTGCTCGTCGGCGCGGTCGACCGGGTGCACCAGCGCACCCGCCGCGCCGAAGACCTGGTTGACCAGTGCTCGCCCACCTGTCGGGTGCGCCGGGGCCAGTGCGGGTTCCTGCCGGGCGATAACCCGGCCGAACTCCGGGCTTCGGGCAACCGCCGGCGTCTGGCCGAGACGGTCGTTCACCCAGTCCTGGAACCCCTGGTCAGGGATCGTCACGATGCGTTCGTCGTGCTCCCGCAGCAGCCCGCGGGCGACCAGTTCCTGGCGAGCCTTGTCGATGTCCTGCCACTCACCGGCACCGGCGGCGCCGGTCACCTCCGGCATCTCCAGGCCGTTCGGGCCTTCGGCCGCCACGCGGGCCAGCAACTCCTTCTGGGCGGCGTTGGTCTCCCGCTGGCCCCATTCGGCCTCGTATCGCGCGGCCGCCCCCGCCCACACGTCGGCGATCGCCGCCCGCGCCACGTCGACGGTGATCCCCTGCTGTGGATGCCGGTACGCGAGCGCGGTCTCGCCGAGGTCCCGCAGCCAGCTCGGGTCGCCGTTGGCGGCGAACAGCAACGAGTCGACGGCAGCGTCGTCGTACCGGATGCCGGCTGCTTCCAGCGGCACGGTCAGGGACGGGCGGAGCTCCGCGTCGGACAGCGGTCCGAGCGTGCGGATGTCGAACTGGTTGGTGATCGTCGTCGCGATGCCGGACATCCGGCGGGAGGCGCGCATCAGCTCGCCGGTCGACTTCGCGCCACCGGCCGCGATCAGCCAGACCGGACGCTTGAGGTGCTCGATGTGGATCGCCAGCTCGTTCAGGCCGGCCAGGTTGAACTCGTCGGCCTTGTCGACGTTGTCGACCAGCAACAGGATCGGCTTGTCGTCGACCTCGGTCAGCTTGCCGAGCTCGTCCGCGAAGTCCTCGAGCGTGGTCCCGAGGTTGTCGTACGCCGTGGTGTCCTTCTCCTGCTTCAGGACGAGCTCGACCGGGAACACCCCGCCGAGGAAACGTCCCTCCCAGCCGACCCGGGTCTTGCGGCCGCTCCGGGTCAGGTCGCGGACCGTCCTGCTGAGCTTGCCGACCGGGCGGTCGCCGAACCGGTCCCGCAGCTCGTCCAGATTCTCCCGGACCGCCATCGTGAAGGCGTGCTCGAGCGGGAGCTTCGAGTTGGCGGGCAGCCGGATCGTGGTCCACCCCTGGCGCTGCGCCAGATCCTCCGCCCGGTCCAGCTCCGAGGTCTTGCCCATCCCCGGCGCGCCGGTGAACAGGATCGCCTTGCTCTCGGGCAGCGTCGGGCCGAGCGAGACGGGGTTGCCGAGCCGGTCCGTGCGAGGGACGAAGTACGCCGGGTGCCGTTCCGTCCCGAAGACCTGGCTCATTGCACCAGGGTGCGGACCGTAGCCGTCCCCGACACAGGCTGTGCATGACCTGGGGGTTAACAGTCGGCTCCCGCGAGTTGAATCGGCCGCCTGGCAACCGGTCTAGAGGCACCGGCCCGATCGCGCAGTCCTGGCCCGAAATCCTTGGAACGGCGCCGTCGCCCTGTCACGCTCAGTGCATGAAACTCACACGAGTGATGGCCGCGCTGGCCGCGGCGCCGGTCATGGGGCTGTTGCTCGGGGCACCCGCACAGGCCGACCCGGACCCGAACCTCACGATCACCCAGGTCACCCTCGACCGTACGTCGGTCGCGGTGTCCGGCCTGAACACCTACCCGATCAACGTGACCGTCAAGGGCGGCTACAACTCGACCGAACCCGGTGACGAGAACCTGGTGCTGAACGTCGTCCTCCAGCGCACCGGTGGCACCGGACCACGCGACGGCATCGTGTCGGCCGACCTCAAGCGCACCGGGGGCACGCTCCGCAACGGCACCTGGACCGGCCGGCTGAACGTCGCGTCGACCGCGAACGGCACGTTCAAGGTGACCGGTGTGATGACCGGCCCGTACGGCGGCCCGGACCCGGGAACGCCGGTCGACCCGACGCCGTACTCCGGTCAGACGATCACCGTGCAGGGCACCAACCTGCCGCGGATCACCGCGTCGGTGAACCCGAAGGTGGTGCCGTTCGGCAAGCCCTACTCGATCACCTGGGTGGTCACGAACACCGCCACCGGCAAGCCGTACGGCTCCCAGATCCCGATCGGCCTCGGCGTCGACACGCCCTGCGCCGAGGGCGGCAGCCCGATGTACCGGACGGGGACCAACGGCGTCATCACCAAGAACTACACGGCCGACGACGCCGGTGCGCTGAACTGCGCGCACATCATGGCCGATCCGTACTACATCGCCGGCCAGTGGTTGTTCCCGGCGCGGCCGACGGCGATCGCGGCGGTGCCGTCGAAGACCAGCGCCCGGGTCGGAACGGTTGTCCCGGTCAACGGTTCGGTCGCGCACGTGACCGGCTCGTGCGCGGTTCAGCTGCAGCGGCTGTACGGGCGGACGCAGTGGAGGACGGTCAGCACGGGCGCGGTGCGGCAGTCCGGGCGGTTCACGGTGAACGCGCAGCCGTCGTACAAGGGCCTGATTCCGTACCGCGTGTACTTCCCGGCCTGTGAGCCGTTCGTCGCGGGCGTCAGCAAGTCGTTCACCATCCAAGGGACGTGATGATGAGAACCAGCCGAGTGCTCGCCGCGGCGCTGCTCGCCGTACCGCTGGCCGCTGTCCCCGTGACGGCGCACGCCGCTCCCGATCCGGATCTGCACATCACCTCGGTAACGCTGAGTCGGAGCAGCGTCGCCGTCAGCGGACTCAACACCGCACCGGTCACCGTGACGGTCAAGGGGCAGTACGGCACCGGTTCTCCGGACGACACCAAGGGCCCGGTGAACGTGATTCTCGAACGGACCGGCGGTACCGGCCAGGAGCGGACGCTGTTGTCCACCAACCTCGCGCGGCAGACGAACGGCACCTGGAGCGGGCCGCTGCAGGTCCCGTCGACGGCGAACGGGACCTTCAAGGTCACCGGCGTACAGACCGGACCGTTCTTCCCGGGCAGCGGCACCATGACCGACCCGACGCCGTACGCCGGTCCGTCGCTCGCCGTCACCGGAACGCATCAGCCGAAGATCACCGCCTCGGTGACGCCGAAGTACGTGCCGTACGGCAAGCCGTACTCGATCAAGTGGGCGGTCACCGACGCGCAGACCGGCAAGCCCTACGGCAGCAGGGTGCGGGTGGAGCTGGGGATCGACAACACCTGCGCCGAATACATGGGTCCGGGCTACACGAACCTCACCGACACCAACGGCGTGGTGACCAAGGCCTACACGGCAGCCGACTCCAACGCGGTCAACTGTCTGCTGCTGCCCGGCAACCCGTCGTCGGTCGGGGGCCTCGGACTCGTCGTACTGCGGCCGCTGATCAAGCCCACCGTCAGCGCAGTCCCGTCGAGGACCAGTGCGCCTGTCGGGACGATCGTCCCGGTCAACGGTTCGGTGCACACCGTGCGCGCCGGCTGTGAGGTGTTCCTCCAGCGGCTGTACGGCGCTTCCGCCTGGCGCACCGTCAGCATGGGAGCGGTCCGGTCGTCCGGGCGCTACACGCTGAATGCGCAACCGGCGTACAAGGGCTCGATCCCGTACCGCGCCTACGTCCCGGCCTGCGCCTCGATCGCCTCGGCCAGCAAGGCGTTCTCCATCCGTGGAACCTGAGCCCTTGGGGCGGGTGGGTTAGTCTACTTAGGTAGACCTTACTTATCCGCCCGAGAGGACCGTGGTCGCGTGACCAGCCCCGCACCCCGCCGTAACCGCGTCTGCAAGCGCGCCGTCGTCCGCCGGACCGAGCGGATCACCCCGCACATGATCCGGGTGGTGCTCACCTCCGACGACTTCGCCGACAACGGCTGCACCGACCACTACGTGAAGCTGCTGTTCTGCAAGGACGGCGTCGAGTACCCCGAGCCCCTGGACATGGGCGTGGTCCGGGAGACGTACCCGGCCGAGCAGTGGCCGACGATGCGGACCTACACCGTGCGCAGCTGGGACGAGGCCACGCGCGAGCTCACGATCGACTTCGTCCACCACGGTGACGAGGGGATCGCCGGTCCGTGGGCGGCGTCCGCGCAGCCGGGTGACGTGCTCTGGTTCAACGGTCCGGGTGGCGCGTACAAGCCGGAGGAGACGGCCGACTGGCATCTGCTCGTCGGCGACGAGAGCGCGCTGCCGGCGATCGGCGCCGCGGTCGAGCAACTCCCGGCGGGCGCTCGGGCGACGGTCCTGCTCGAGGTGGCGGACGAGACCGAGCAGCAGAAATTCAGTGGCTCCGGCGAGGTCGACCTCCGCTGGTTCCACCGCGATGCCGCAGCAGGTGGTCGCGGTGACGCGCTGGTCGCGGCCGTTGAGGCGCTCGAGTTTCCGGCCGGCACCCCGCAGGTCTTCGTGCACGGTGAGGCCGGTTTCGTGTTCCGGATCCGCAAGAACCTCTTCCAGGAGCGCGGCCTGGCCCGCGAGCAGGTCTCGCTGTCCGGCTACTGGCGCCTCGGCAAGAACGAGGACGGCTGGCAGGCCGAGAAGGCCGACACCGCCCGCAAGGAGCGCGAGGCGTCCTAGTCCCCCGGCGTCTGGTCTAGTCCCCGCGGCGTTCGGTGAGGACGTCGATCAGGGTGCCGGCCTGGTTGGTCGGCAGCACCCAGTCGTCACCGTTCGCCTGCAGGATGACTGCCGGACCCGCGCTGCCGATCGCCTGCGTCACCGCGATCGGGAACTTCAGGCGCTCCGAGCCCGACAGCGAGAACTCGTACGTGCCCGTGATCCCGCTCAGCGGATAGGTGCGGAGCTGGTGCTCCGAGCGCGGGACCGGGTGCGACTGGATGGTCACCGAGTCGGCGTCGACCAGCACTGCGGCGAGCGGGATCCCGCGCAGCCGGAACACCAGCTCGTACGGCGTACTCGCCAGCTCGGGGATGAACGGGACGAGCAGCGCGCGGTCGGCCGCGCGGGCCAGCGCGAGCCCCGCGACGATCCCGATGATCAGACCGGGCAGCGCGAGCACAGCCGGCCACCAGACCCCGACCGCCAACGGGAACAGCGTCACCATCAGGCCGGTCAGACCGCCGAACACCGCGGCCACCGGCAGCCACCACCGCGGCTGGTACCGATGCCGGCGCCACAGAACGAACCCGAGCACCAGCATCACCACCGGCACGACACAGCCGATCCACGCCGCCGGTGACCCGGTCGCCGCGATCAGCGCCACGACCACCAACAGCAGCGCCGGAATCCCGACGTACATCCCGGCCACGATCCGCTGAACCCGCCGATGCCTGCTCTCCACGGCAAGACCCAAGCACACATCCCGCGAACCACCTACTGTGCCCGGGCCTCAGCCCCGCCCGCTCTCCGGTCCGGGGCGCTTCCGGCTCGAGCCCGGGCGAGTGCTGCCGGCCGTGCCCTTCGACTGGGTGGTCCGGAACGAGGCCTCGACCGGATCGATCCCCGCCACGCGCCGGACCTCCTTCAGTTCGTCCGGGACCAGGGTTCTGGTCGGCCCGCCCGGGCGCGGCTCGGCGATGAACCTGAAGACCGGCACCATCTCGTCCGGCACCGGCTTGTACTGGCCGAGATCCGGATCGGTCAGCATCGACCGCTGGTTCCACACGTCGGGCGGCACCTTGGTGAAGTCGAGCTGGTACGGCGACAGCTCGGAGACGTGCTGCATGAACACCTTGGCCGCGCGACCGTTGCCCTCCCGGTGCGGATGCGCCTGGTTCACGTAGGCGTGGACCTCCGCCGCCTTCGCCGCGAACTCGTCGAGGTCCATCGACGCCCAGTCGGCGGACTCGATCAGCTTGGTGGCGTCCGCCAGGTAGCGGTCGATCTGGTTCAACGGCGCGAAGCCGCCCGGGCCGCTCTTGGTCAGCGGGACCGTCCGGGTCTGGCCGGCCCAGTCGTAAACGTCCTGGAAGAGGTGCGCGTGGATCGCGTACACGTGTCGCGCGTCGTACGTGCGCGGTACGTCGGCCTCGCCGGACTCCAGCTCCCGCTGGCGGTCCAGCACCGCCGCGTACTCCAGGTCCTTCAGCGTGTCCTTGTCACGTTCGCCGAACTTGTTCTGCAGCGTGTCGTGGTGGGGCGGTGCGTAGGCGTACGGGTCCTGCGCCACGTGGCCGCCTCAGCTCTCGTTGCCGGCGCGGCGGCGGGCGGTCTCGTGGGCCCGGCGCAGGTACTCGTCCTTGTCGATGCGGCCGAGCGCGCGGTCGGTGAGGTTCGCGACGTCCTCGCGGTTCGGCTCCCAGCCCTCGTGCCAGGCATTCGCGAGCGACTGCAGAACAGCACGTCGCTGCACGTCGTCGAGAGGGGCGAACAGCTCGGGCCAGCGTTCCTCGACGTCCAGCTGATCAGCCACTGCAGACCCCTTCCTGAACTCCGGAACTGCCTACTCTATCGAGCATGATCGAGATTCCCGCGAAGCTGATTCGGAACCATCGGGAGAAGGCGTCCGACTGGTTGGACGGGTTGCCGGCGGCCGTCGATCGGTACGTCGGCGAGTGGGATCTGACCGTTGACGGCGAGCCGCTGAGCGGTGAGGCCTCGCTGATCCTGCCCGTCGTACGGCGGGACGGCGCGAAGGCGATGCTGAAGCTGCAGACGGTCAACGACGAGAGCGAGAGTGAGGCGCTCGCGCTGCGGACCTGGAGCAAGGACGACGTCGTCGAGGTGTACGAGGACGACCCCGCGACCTCGACCCTGCTGCTCGAGCGGCTCGCACCGCGGACGCTGGACGACCACCCCGATCCCGTCGAGGCGACCCGGATTCTCGCCGAGCTCCTGACCCACCTGAGCGCCGTACCCGCGCCGTCCGGCGTCCGCCGTCTCTCGGACATCGCGGCCGGGATGATCGAGGACGCGCCCCGCCTGATCCCCCGCCTCGCCGACCCGGCCGAGCAGCAGTTGGTACGGCGCTTCGTCGCGCAGGTCGGCGAGGTGTTGCCGGAGTCCGGCGACCGCCTGCTGCACTGGGACCTGCACTACCTGAACGTGATGGCCGCCGAGCGGCGCCCGTGGCTGGTGATCGACCCGAAGCCGCTCGCCGGAGACCCGGCGTTCGAGATCTTCCCGGTGCTGTGGAACCGCTGGGACGATCTCGTCGCGACCGGCGACGTGGCGCAGGCGATCCGCGACCGGTTCGCTCTGATGCTCGAGGTGACCGGTATCGAGCGGGACCGGGCGCTGGCCTGGACGGCGGGCCGGATCCTGCAGAACGTGCTCTGGTTCACCGAGGACGGCGACACCCGGATCGAAGACGAGCTTGCGGCGGTCACGGATGCCCTGTTCGTGTGATTACATAATTACGTGACGACCCCGACGTTGTACGAGTGGGCCGGCGGGCACGACGCCCTGCGCCGGCTGACCGAGGTGTTCTACGACAAGGTGCTCGAGGACCCGATCCTCGCACCGGTCTTCGCGCACATGAGCGACCAGCATCGCGAGCACGTGGCGATCTGGCTCGGCGAGGTGTTCCGCGGCCACAGCCGGTACACCGACGAGCTCGGCGGCTACCCGGCGATGCTGTCCCACCACCTCAACCTCGGGCTCACCGAGGAGCAGCGGTCCCGGTGGGCCGCGCTGATCGCACAGAGCGCCGACCCGGCCGGTCTCCCCGACGATCCGGAGTTCCGGTCGGCGTTCGTCGCGTACGTCGAGTGGGGCACCCGGATCGCGCTCGCGAACTCGCAGCCCGGCGCGACGCCGCCGCCGAAGGCTCCGGTTCCGCACTGGGGTTGGGGCGAGGCGCCGCCGTACCAGCCCTGACTCCAGCCCTACTCCAGCCCTGACACGCCGGGGGCCTGCCGGTTGGGTACAGTCGCGGTTCACGTTGTGTCCGCCGGCGGGGATGCGAGGGTTTACCTGTGACCGCTCAGCTCGAATACCCCGACGTCGAGGACTCCGATGCGCTGCTGTCCGTGCAGGGGCTGTGGAAGGTGTTCGGCCCGAAGGCGCAGCGGGTGCCGCACCGGCCCGACCTCGCCGCGCTCGACCGGGCGGCGCTGCACGCGAAGACCGGATGTACGGCGGCCGTTCGCGACTTGAGCTTCGACGTCGCCCCCGGCGAGGTGTTCGTCGTCATGGGCCTGTCCGGCTCGGGCAAGTCGACGCTGGTCCGGTGCCTGACCCGGCTGATCGAGCCGACCGCGGGCCGGATGATGTTCGAGGGCGAGGACCTGCGCGCGGCCGACGAGAAGCGGCTGCGCGCGTTGCGGCGGAGCAAGTTCTCGATGGTCTTCCAGCACTTCGGGCTGCTGCCGCACCGCAAGGTGATCGACAACGTCTCCTACGGTCTGGAGATCCGCGGCGAGAGCAAGCCCGAGCGTCGCCGGCGCGCGCAGGAGGTCATCGACCTGGTCGGGCTGGCCGGCAACGAGCAGTTCTACCCCGAGCAGCTCTCCGGCGGCATGCAGCAGCGGGTCGGCCTGGCGCGGGCGCTGGCGAACGATCCCGACGTACTGCTGTTCGACGAGCCGTTCTCCGCGCTCGATCCGCTGATCCGGCGGGAGATGCAGACCGAGGTGGTGCGGTTGCATCGCGAGGTCGGCAAGACGATGGTGTTCGTCACCCACGACCTGTCCGAGGCGCTCAAGCTGGGCGACCGGATCCTGCTGATGCGCGACGGCGAAGCGGTCCAGCTCGGGACCGGCGACGAATTGGTCGGTGCGCCGGCCGACGACTACGTGCGCGACTTCGTCCGCGACATCCCGCGGGCCGACGTACTCACGCTGCGCTGGATCGTCCGTGACGCGCGGCCGGACGAGCCGCTGGACGGGCCGGAGCTCGGCCCGGACGTGCTGGTCCGCGACGCCACCCGGCTCGTGCTCGAGTCCGACCGGCCGGTGAAGGTCGTGGACGGCGGCACGCTGCTCGGGGTGATCTGCGACGAGGAGATCCTCGGCGTCGTCGCGCCGACGGAAAACACCCGAGCCTGATGGCCGCGATCACCAGCAACGCGGCCGTCGAGGTCCGGCGGCCCCGGCGCGGCATCGTCGTCGGCGTACTGCTCGTCGTCTGGGTGGCGGCGTACTTCGTCCTGCGCGGGATCGACACGCTCGCTCTCGGCGGCCAGGAGACGACCGGTCCGCACCGTTGGCTGACCGAGCACCGCGACGACGTCGGCCTGGGCAATGCGGTCTTCGACGCGATCCGGATCGCCGTCGGTCACATCGTCGTGTTCCTGCAGGATCTGATCTCGCAGCCGTCGTTCGACCGGCCGGTGCCGGTGATCGGGTGGCTCGGTGTGGTCGCGCTGGCGGCGTACTGCGCGTGGGCGTTCGGGAACTGGAAGGTCGCCGTACTGACCGCGCTCGGGCTCGGGTTCGTCGGGCTGCAGGGGTTGTGGCAGCAGAGCATGGACACGCTCGCGCTGACGATCGCGGCGGTGCTGCTGTCGTTGCTGGTCGCGATCCCGCTGGGGATCTGGGCGGGGTTGTCGAACCGGGCGTTCCGGGTGGCGACGCTGGTGCTCGACCTGATGCAGACGTTGCCGACGTTCGTCTATCTCGCGCCGTTGACGTTGTTCTTCGCGATCGGGCCGGCCGCGGCGACGATCGCGACGCTGATCTACGCGGCGCCGCCGGCGGTCCGGTTGACCGCGCACGCGCTGCGTTCGGTGCCGCCGGAGAGTGTCGAGGCGGCGCGCTCGCTCGGCTCGACGCGTGGGCAGACGCTCACCAAGGTGCTGCTGCCGATGTCCCGGTCGACCGTTGTCGTCGGCATCAACCAGACGATCATGGCGGCGCTGTCGATGGTCACGGTCGCCGCGCTGATCGACGCGCCAGGCCTCGGTCAAACGGTGCTGAAGGCGCTGCAGACCCTGGACGTCGGCGTCGCGTTCAACGCCGGCCTCGCGATCGTGGTGCTCGCGATCGTCCTCGACCGGGTGACGACGGCGGCCGGCGACCGGCCGTGGCGGATCGCGAGTATGCGCCGGAAGGTTCTGCTCGGTGCCGGCGCGGTCGGGGTGCTGGTCGCGATCTGGTTCTCGCGGACCTACGTGTGGGCGGCCGAGTTCCCGTCGGACGTCAACGTGGGCCCACGGATCGCTTCGGTGGCGACCGACGTGACCAACTGGGTCCAGGACGTCTTCGGCGGGTTCACGTACGGCGTGCGGGACGTGGTGACCGAGGCGTTGCTGAACCCGCTCGAGGCTCTGCTGACCGGTTCGCCGTGGTGGCTCGTGAGCGTGGTCGTCGTCGCGCTTGCCGCCGTACTCGGAGGCTGGCGCGGGGCCGCTCCGGCCGCGGTGTGCTTGGTGCTGCTGGTGGCCACCGGGGTGTGGCACGACAGCATGGTCACGCTGGCGTCGACGCTGCTCGCGACGGTCGTGGTGGTCGCGGTCGGGCTCGCGCTCGGCGTGTGGGCCGGCCGGAACCGGCGGGTCGACACCTGGATCCGGCCGGTGCTGGATGCCGGTCAGACGATGCCCCCGTTCGTGTACCTGGTGCCGTTCCTGGCCCTGTTCGGGAGCAGCCGGTTCACCGCGATCGCGGCGGCCGTCGTGTTCGCCGTACCGGTGACCACGAAGATCGTTGCCGACGGCATCAAGGCGGTGCCGGTCGCGACCGTCGAGGCGGCGAACTCGGTCGGGTCGAGCAGCTGGCAGGTGATCAGCAAGGTGCAGCTGCCGGTGGCCCGGCGGGCGATCACGCTCGCGGTCAACCAGGGCCTGATCTACGTGCTCTCGATGGTCGTCGTCGGCGGGCTGGTCGGCGCCGGCGCGCTCGGGTACGACGTCGCCGCGGGTTTCGCGCAGAGCGAGTTGTACGGCAAGGGGCTGGCCGCCGGGCTGGCGATCGTGCTGCTGGGTGTCCTGCTCGACCGGGTGACGCAGGCGGCGGCACGCCGTACCCAGACGTTCGACAACAGAGGAGACAAGCGGTGAAGAAACTCCGGTACGCCGGTGTGCTGACGGCCGTCGCGCTCGCGCTGGCGGGTTGTGGTGGGCAGAAGATCGCCGACGACAAACCGGCCGCCGGGGGGAAGGACTGCGGTTCGTTCAACCTGACCGTCAGCCCGTGGGTCGGGTACGAGGCGAACGCGGCCGTGGTGTCCTACGTGGCCACCAAGGAGCTCGGCTGCAAGGTGGTGAAGAAGAACCTCAAGGAGGAGATCGCCTGGCAGGGCTTCAGCACCGGCGAGGTCGACGTGAACCTGGAGAACTGGGGCCACGAGGACCTGAAGAAGAAGTACATCACCGACTCTCACGTCGCGGTCGAGGCCGGATCCACCGGGGTCAAGGGCGTGATCGGGTGGTACGTGCCGCCGTGGATGGCGCAGGCGCACCCGGACATCACCGACTGGAAGAACCTGAACAAGTACGCCGGGTTGTTCAAGACGTCGGAGTCCGCGGGCAAGGGGCAGTTGCTCGACGGCGACCCGTCGTACGTGACGAACGACGAGGCGCTGGTGAAGAACCTGGCGCTGAACTACAAGGTCGTGCAGAGCGGCAGCGAGACCGCGCTGATCCAGGCGTTCCGCGACGCCGAGAAGAACAAGCGCCCGCTGCTCGCCTACTTCTACGAGCCGCAGTGGTTCTTCAACGAGGTCAAGCTGGTGAAGATCAACCTGCCCGCGTACAAGGCCGGCTGCGACACCGATCCCGCCAAGATCGCCTGCGACTACCCGCCGTACGACCTGGACAAGATCGTCTCGAAGAAGTTCGCCGACTCCGGCAGCCCGGCGTACGACCTGGTGAAGAACTTCAAGTGGACCAACGAGGACCAGAACACGGTCGCCCGGATGATCGCGGTCGACAAGCTGACCCCGGACCAGGCCGCCGAGAAGTGGGTCAAGGACAACCAGTCGAAGGTCGACGCCTGGCTGGGCAAGAACTGACATGATCCCGGGATTCCTGCTGGTTCAGGATTCTCGCGTCGATCGTGGAGCCCGGGTAGTCAGGGCTCGGGCGGTAATCCTCTCCACGTCGAAACGCTCGCCAGGCGGCAGCGGTACGCCGACCTGTTGACGGAGCGCCGCCGCTTCGGCGAGCAGCTCGAGGGCGCGGCCGGGATCCTCGGCCGCGCCGGCCAGCCCTTCGAGCGCCAGCGCGACCGCCCGCCGGTCGCCGATCTGCCGCGCGAACCCGAGACCGCGTTCGTGCAGCTCCTGCGCCGCCGCGAAGTCGCCGCGCTGTTCGGCGACGAACCCGAGCTGGTTGTGAATGAACCCGATCCCCGGCGTGCCGTCGACCTGTTGCAGCCAGCCGAGCCACCGGGTGAAGTGCCGTTCGGCGTCGTCGAGTCGGCCCTGGTGGCGCGCGGACAGTCCGAGGCCGACCTCGGCGTACTCCTCGGCGGACTTGTTCGACTGCTCGATCGCGAGCCGGCGGGCCTGCTCGTGCAGCTCGTCGGCACGCTCATAGTCGCCAGTCAGCAAAGCGATCCGGCCGAGCCCTGCGGTGCGGAACGAGACCTCTGTCCACAGGCCGAGGTCCCGCGCCTTCCGGATCGCATCCTCCAGGTACGCCGCCGCCGTCGGGTAGTCGCCGCTGATCTCGGCAGCCACGATCAGCGTGTACGTCGCCTGTAAACGGCCCCAGTCGTCGTCCAGCTCGTCGAACAGCTCCAGACTGCGCCGGCTGTCGCACCGCATGGCCTCCAGGTCGGCGTGCACGATGTTGAGCTGTGCGCGGGTGCTGAGCGCCGCTGCCAGACCCCAGCGGTCGTCCCGCTCGGTGAAGGCGGCGATCGCCCGGTCGATGCGGTCTGTCGTGACCACTGGGTCGCCGTACGCCCAGCGGGTCATGGTGATGAACCAGAGCGCGTGCGGGTCGTCCCCGACCGCCTCCAGAGCCTGGTCGCCCGCTGCGTCGACATCGGTGCCCTGGGCATCGGTCGCCGTCATGCCGGCCAGCCATACCGCGGCCTGGGCGCGCAGTGCGGTCGCCTGGTCGGGCAGGTCGAGTGCGGCAACGAGGGTACGTCGGGCCTCGCCGTAGCGACCGCGCAGGTACCAGTACCAGGCAAGCGCGACGGCAAGCTCCAGCGACGGTGCGAGGACGCGGAAGTTCGCCGCCTCCAGATCGAGCCGCTGCAGCCAGACGCGCTGGGCAGGTCCGTGCAGGTCGGCCCGCTGAGCGAGTGCCAGGTAGTAGGTGGCGTGCTGCTGCCGCAGAGCCGTCTCTTCATCGGCCTCGACCAGCTTCTCCAGGCTGTAGGCCGCCACGGACTCCAGCAGGTGGTAGCGACCGGCTGCCGCGACGACGAGGGACTTGTCCACAAGTGCCAGGAGGAGGTGGTCCGGCAGCTCGCTCACCTCGGCGGCGGCCTCCAGAGAGAACGTGCCGGCGTGTACTGCGAGCCGACGGAGCATCTGGCGCTCGTCGTCGGCCAGCAGGTCCCAGCTCCAGTCGATGGTGGCCCGGAGTGTGCGCTGGCGTTCCGGACCGGCCCTGCCGCCGGACAGCAACCGGAAGCGGTCGTCCAGACGCTCCGCGAGCCCCTGTACGCCGAGGGCGCGGACGCGGGTCGCTGCGAGCTCCAGTGCGAGCGGCATGCCGTCGAGCCGCTCGCAGATCGCGGTCACGTCGTCGGTGACCCCTGACCGGGCCATGAACAGCTCAGCTGCGGCCTCGGTCGTCAGAGGCGGTACGTCGAGCACTCGTTCGCCGGGCACGCCGAGGGGCTCGCGGCTGGTCGCGAGCACGCGGAGTCCGGGTGCCGCTGCGAGCAACCGGCGTACCAGATCGGCCAGGTGCAGGTGCTCGCAGTTGTCCAGGATGAGCAGGAGCTCCCGGGAGCTGAGTGAATCGAGCAGCCGAGGGAGGAGGTCGGCCGACTCGTCGCGCAGATCCACGGCGGTCGCCAACGCGTCCAGTACGTCGCCCTGACGCAGCGGCGCGAGTTCTACTAGGCGCGCGTCGACCATGCCACGGCCGAGCTCGATCGCGAGCCGCGTCTTTCCGACGCCACCGGGGCCGACCAGGGTGAGAAGCCGGTTGCTGCCGAGTTCCTGCTGCGCAGCGGCCAGTGTGTCCGCCCGCCCGATCAGCTCGTTGAGAGGCGCCGGCAACTGCGGCGAGCGCAGCAGGGACGGGTCGTGGCGGAGGATCGCCTGGTGCAGGTCGGTCAGAGCCGGTCCGGGGTCCGCGCCGAGCTCCTCGGCCAACGCTGCGCGCAATTCGGCGTACACACGGAGCGCCTCGTGCTGCTGCCCCGCGCGATAGAGCGCCTTGAGGTGTATCGCGTGCAGCCGCTCGTCCAGTGGGCGCTGCTGGATGAGCCCGGTGGTCTGCTCCAGTACGTCGTCGCTCTGCTCGAGCACGCTCAGGTACAGGTCCTCGAGGTGCTCGCGTGGCGCTCGCGCGAACGCATGGTCGCGGACGTCGGCGTACGGCTGACCGCGCCAGAGCCCGAGTGCCTCCGGCAGACGACCGGCCCGTACGTGTCCCTCGAAGATGTTGCTGTCGACAACCTCCGTGTCCAGCAGGTAGCCGGCCGGACCGTGCTGGACGAGCGCCCGTGCGCCGGGCTCCGCGCGATCGAGCGCCGACCGCAGCTGCGAGACGCGGGCCTGCAGCGTGCCGGTGGCGTTCCGCGGTGGCCGAGCACCCCACAGGTCGTCGATCAGCCGGTCCGCGCTGACCGGTCGACCGAGGTTCGCCAGCAGGTCCAGGAGCAGGACGCGGACCTTGGTGTCGGGTACGGCGACCGGTACGCCGGTGTCCGTCCGCACGAGCAGCGGACCGAGCACCCCGAAGTACATACCCGTAGTAAACCCGTAGCGCGGTCGCCGAGCATCGGCCGCATGAGTTCACGAGAAGCAGTGACAGTGATCGGGCTCGGCTCGATGGGGTCGACGATGGCCCGAACGTTCGTCGCGGCCGGGCACCCGACCACCGTCTGGAACCGGACGCCGGGCAAGGCGGACGGGTTGGGCGCGGCGCCGGCAGCGACCGCGGCCGAGGCGGTGGCGGCCAGTGAGGTGGTGGTGATCAGTCAGGTCGACTACACCGCGATGTACGAGTCGCTGGACGCGGCAGACCTGCGAGGGCGGGTGCTGGTCAATCTGAGTTCGGACAGCCCGGAGCGGCTGCGGGAAGCGACCGAGTGGGTGGCCGAGCGCGGCGGAACACTGGTGACCGGAGGCATCATGGTGCCGCCGCCGGGCATCGGGAAGCCCGGTTCGTACGTGTTCTACGCCGGACCTGCGCAGGTCTTGGACGCGCACCGGGCGACACTCGAGGTGCTCGGCCGCGCCGACCACGTCGGCACCGACCCCGGGCTGGCGATGCTCTACTACCAGGCCATGCTGAACATCTTCTGGACCACGCTGATCAGCTACTTCTACTCCGCCTCCCTGGTCGGAAGTGCCGAGCAGCTCCGTCCGTACGCCGCGACCATGCTGACCGACCTGGCCCAGGAGGGCCCGATGGGATTCCTCCGGATCCTGACCGCCGAGCTCGATGCCGGTGAGTACCCGGGCGGTGAGAACAACCTCCACATGCAGGCCGTCGGCTCGGAGCACGTCGTCCAGGCGTTCACCGACGCAGGCCTCGACGTGACCCTGCCGGGTGCGGTGGCCGCGCTCTTCGCCCGCGCCGATGTGGCCGGGTACGGCGGCAACGGCCTCAGCGCCCTGGCCGAGATGGTCCGGAAGCCTTAGGCGACCGCGGTCAGCTTGCACTGACCGTCGGTGCACTCCCGCTGCAGCCTGCCGCGGGACACGGTCTCGATCAGGCCGACCACCCAGCAGGTCGGGCAGCCGCGGAAGGCGACCAGTGCGACCGGGAGGAGCAGGAGGCTGAGCGGGCCGATCACCGGGATCAGGGCGAACGCGGCGACCAGACTGCCGAAGCCCAGGACGCCGCGGACGAGGTGACGGGGCAACGAGGTACTGGCGAAGGTCATGACGGGGCTCCGAGGGTTTCGCGCACTGTGGCGCGGGCGCGGTGCAGGCGGGACTTCATGGCGGGGACGGTGAGGCCGAGGGCGTTCGCGACCATCCGGCCGGAGTAGCCCTGGACGTCGCGGAGTACCAGGACTGCTCGTTGGTCGGCGGGGAGGGCGGCGATGGCTGCGGCTACTGCCTGCGCTTCGAGTTGGCGGAGTACCTCGTGCTCGGCGGACGGGGCGGTGGCGCCAGGGTCGACTGGCGGAGCGTGGAGGACCGCGCGGGCGCGGCGGAGGCATTCGTTGCGGATGATGCGGAACATCCAGGACGACAGCGCGCTGGTCGCGCGGAGCATCCCGACCTTGCGGTACAGGATGATCAGCGCTTCCTGCGCGGCGTCCTCGGCGTCCTCCGGTGTGGCGCAGAGGGTGTGCGCGAACCGGCGTACCGTCGGATGGGCGTCGGCGACGAGCGTGGTGAGGGCTTCGGTGTCGCCGTGCTGGGCGGCGCGGACCAGGTGCTCGTCGAGGTCAGCCACGGTTCCGCCGGCTCAGGACGACGACGCTGCAGGTGCCGAGCAGCAGGACCGCGACGGCCGCGGCGACGATGATCCAGGTCATGGTGTGCTCCTTCGTCGGGTGCGATTCAGGAGTAAGAGGCGCCGGCCGGCCGAAAGGATTCGGGCTGAAGCGGGCTTGAGCTTGTACACACGGGCCAGGGGCAACTATCACGATGCGAACGAGCAACGCCGACGACACGCCGGAAACCTGCCGAAACCGGGTAGGTTCGATTCATGATCATCGTGACAGCTGCACTGAAGGGCGGGGTCGGTAAGACAACCACGTCGGTGTACTTGGCCGCGCTGGCATCTTCCAACCGTCGCACATCCACCCTGATCGACGCGGATCCGCAAGGCAGCGCCGCGGACTGGATCGCCGACTCCGAGGACGGCCAACTGGGACGGATCGAGATCGCGGAGGCGCCGACCGAGCGCCTGCTGACCAAGGCGCTGGACAAGGTCCCGCCAGAGGGGATCGGCATCGTCGACATGCCCCCGTCGCACGAGCGGCTGCTGAACAAGGCGCTCGAACGGGCCCGGATCGTGATCATCCCGACCCGTGTCGGCGGCGTCGAGACACCCCGGGTGAAGGCGGTCCTCGAGCTGGTCCCGGACGGCGTACCGGCCGGCCTGGTGATCTGCTCGGCACGCACCTACACCCGCTCGTACCAGGACGCCATGCAGCAGTACGCGAGCGACAACATCCCGGTCTGGGGCACGATCCCGGAGCGGGTCTCGATCACCGCCGGCCCGACCGGCCCCCTCGCCACCGACGGCCTCGACTCCTACAAGAAGGTCTGGCGCAAGATCCTCGCCGCCGCCCGCAGCTGACCTGTCCGCCTCCAACCGCACCGGTTGGGGGCGGCCTCAGCGCTGCAGGGGTGGTTCGCCGCGGACGTACGAGCGGATCACCGTCGCGGCGGCGCCGCGGGCCCAGTCGTCGAAGGTGTGCGAGCGGAGCATCAGCCGGCAGTCCCCGGCCGCGCCGAACGCGTGCTCCGCGAACGTCCGCCGCATCCGCTGCTCGTAGAGGTCGTACTCCGCGACGCCCTCGCCCGCGATCACGACCAGCTCGGGGCCGACCAGGTTCACCATCGCGGCCAGCGCCGCGCCGATCACCTCGCCGGCCCGGTCGAACGCCTCGCGGGCCTGTTCGTTCCCGTCATGGGCGAGCCGCACCGCACCGGCCAGGTCCAGTTCCGCCAGCCCGGTCGTCTCCCGGATCCGAGCCAGGATCGCGTCCGACGACGCCACCGTCTCCACGCAACCACGCCGGCCGCAGGTGCAGACCAGGTCGCCCGGCGCCAGCGGGAGGTGGCCGAGTTCGCCCGAGACGCCGTACGCGCCGGACACCACTTCGCCGTTGATGTAGAGCCCGCAGCCGATGCCGGAGCCGATCGTCACCACCGCGAACGAGTCCGCGTCCACGCCGACCCCGAACCAGTGCTCGGCCACCGTCAGCGCGCGGACGTCGTTCGACACCACGATCGGTACGCGGACGCGCTTGCCCAGCAGCTCGGCGACCGGCACGCCACGCCAACCCATCAGCGGCGAGTCGCGGACGACACCGTTCGTCGCGTCGACGTCACCGGACACCGCGATCCCGATCCCGGCCAGCGGACCCGCCACCGCCGTACCGGACTTGAGGGCGGTGATCAGCGCCTTCACGTGGTCGGCGAGGCGCTCGATCACCACGTCCGGATCGGTGTCGTCCAGCTCGTCGTGCCGGACGTTGAGGATCCCAGCGGTGAAGTCGGTGGTCACTCCGATCAGGCTCGTCGGCGTCACCTTCACGCCGATCACCGAGACACTGCTCGGTACGACGGTCAGCGGGCTCACCGGACGCCCGATCCCGAGCTCGGCCTCGGGCGGCGCCGCGGCCTGGTCGGTGACGAACCCGGTCTCGATCAGCGGCGCGACCGCCTTCGTGACCGCCGCCTGTGACAGCCCGGTCCGGCGCGCGATCTCCACCCGCGGGATCGGGCCCTGGGTCAGAATCCTGGTCAGCACCTCGACTCCCGCCGGCGTAGCCAGTGGGAGTGGACGATGAGGACGCAGCGGCACGAGAACAACCTACCGGCGCGTCATGCCTCCGCGCCGGTTTCTGACAGTGTTGGCGACGCGAGAGCCCAGCGAATGGTCCTGGTGAGGCCCTCACCGGCCGCTCTGACGACGGTCTGCTCGGCCAGCGGGAGGTAGGGGAGTCGTAGCGGCAGTCTGGTCCACCACGGGAGCAGTCCGACCGCGGCAGCCGTCAGTACGCCGTACGCGGGCCGGACTGCCCACGGCACGGGCGGATGCACCAGCATGAACCGGGCGGCCTGCCGAGCTTCCGTCGTACCGCGGAGCTCGGGTTGGTACTGCCTGAGGAGCTGGTGCAGCTCGGCGACCGTGGTCGGTGGGTCGATCACGCCGAGCTTGCGGGCGACGAGCGCGGCGTCCTCGACGTACAGGTCCTGTTCCTCGGCGGTGAGCGGGTGCGCGCCGTACCGCTGGTGGGCGGCCAGGAAGCTGTCCACCTCGGCCACGTGCACCCACTTGAGCAGATGCGGGTCGGAGGCCCGGTACTTCACCCTGTCCGGGCTGGTGCCGCGGACCCGGTCGTGCACGGACCTGACATGCGCGATCGCCTCCTCGGCGTCCGGAATCGCGCCGTACGTCGTGATCGCGAGGAAGTAACTGGTCCGGCGCAAACGCCCCCAGGGGTCACCGCGGTAGCCGGAGTGCGCCGCGACCGCGGCCATCGCGAGCGGGTGCAGCGACTGGAGCAGCAGCGCCCGCAGTCCGCCGGCGAACATCGACGCGTCGGCGTGCACCCGCCGGATCGGGCGGTCCGGTGCGAACCAGCGCGGCCCGGGGGTGTTGTGCACGCGGTCGCGCTCCGCATGCGGGTCCGGACCCGCGACCTTGGTCAGGATCATCCGCGCCAGGCCGTCGCGCAGCGGGTTCAGCTGGGCGGAGAAGGTGGCAGCCATACGACCAGTCTCCCCACCGCTCAACCCTGCGCGCGGTCGCCTGGGGAGTATTCGTCCTCGAGCAGCGAGTAGAGCAGCGAGTCACGCCAGCCGCCGTTGGTGAAGACGTGGTCGCGGAGATGTCCCTCGTAGCTGAAACCGAGATGCTTCACGACCGCGATCGAGGCTTCGTTCTCCGGGCCGATCGCGGCGGTCACCCGGTGTCGGCCGAGGGTGTCGAAGGCGAACCGCAACAGTGCCCGGGCCGCGTCCGTGGCATAGCCGCGGCCCCAGTGATCGGCGCCGATCGCGTACCCGAGCTTCGCGGCCCAGGGCCCGCTCGGCGCGATCCGGGCGAACCCGATCACGTGGTCGTCGTCCGGCCGGGTGACCGCGAGCATGTAGTCCGGGCGGTCCTCCCGGGCCGCCCGCTGCACGATGCCGGACAACATCGCCTCGGCCTTCGCCCGGTCATAGCTGTCGAAGGCCATCCAGTCGGTGACCCGGTCGTCGCCGGCGATCGCGAGGTAGTCGTCGAGATCAGAGGTCCGGAATTCTCGCAGTGTGGTGCGTTCGCCGCTGAGCGGGTCCATTCACGCAGGCTATCGGGGATAGGTCTGCATCGGCGTCCGGGTGAAGGTCTCGATCTCCTCCTGGAGCTCACGGGCGTCGTCCGCGCGACCGGACTGCCGCAGCGCCTGGTGGACCCGGCGGGCCGAGTGCACCACGCCGTTGATCCGGCGCTCGGTCGGCAGCGTCAGCACCGGGGCCAGCGCGTCCGCCGCGCCGTCCAGCTCACCGCTCGCGATCCGGGTGATCGCCATCGCGGCGTGGCTGCCTGCGGCGTCGCCGAAGGCCCACTCCGGGTGGCTCTGGTCGGTGTACGCGTCGACAGCCTGGCTCGAGTACCGGTGCGCCTGGTCGACCTCACCCGGCAGCCACGCGAGCGCGTCAGCGGCGTAGTACAGCTGGCGGTTGCGGCCGAAGGTGCACAGACCGCCCATGTCGTCCAGGTCGTCGTTGCGGACCGAGTTCCACGCCTCCTCGGCGCGCTCGAGCGCGGCCCGGGTGGCCTCCGGGTTGCCGAGCGCGGCCCAGGCGCGGGCCTCGCTGACCGGCAGCCAGACGCTAGTGGTGCTGTTGGCCTGCTCGGCGTACCCGGCGCCGAGCTGCGCGTACCGCACCGAGTCGTGCGGGTTGCCGGCCCAGTACGAGACCAGCGACTGCAGACCGCGCACCCAGGCCCGCAGGCCGTGGTGGTCGGCGTTGTCGGCACACAGGAACGCCGTCCGCGCCTGGGTCAGCGCGGCGTGCGGGTTACCGAGGTCGTGGGAGGCCTTGGCGAGCAGTCCGCCGGTGACACCGGCCAGGAAGTACAGCTGCCGGTGGTGCTCCGGGCGCTGCCGGCTCTCCAGCAGGGCGAACACCAGGTCCTGGGTCTCGACCAGCTGACCGAGGATCTCCGGCAGTGGGCGCTGCGGGTACGCCGTCGCGGCGTGGCGTACGTCGTCGTACACCTGTTCCATGGCCTCGCTTCCGAGACCGGACTGGGCCGCAAGGGCGAATGCCCTGGCTCGGCTGGCAGCCATGTCGAGAACCTCCATCTCATTACCTGTCGTGATCCGTCCACTCGCGGCAGGTGCCGGCACCACCTGGGCGGCCTGCTCGGCGACATACGGTGCGAAGAGCTCTTCGACCGGCTTGCCGAACATGCGTTGCAGGGTGCGCCGGGTCTGTGGAGTGGTCCCCGCCCGCTCGCCCGATGCGAGCCGACGGAGATGCCGCTCGGTGATGGTTCCACCCAGCTCGACGAACTCGGCGACGATCTCGGAGTAGGTCTGGTTCCGGCGCTGGATCAGGTGCGCCAGGACCGTCTTTGGCGCGTACCTACTCGCCATCGTTCCTCCCGTTCACGTCAGTCAGACGTTGTCTCGACTTGTGCCCCACGACAAGGTGCTGTCCCCCAGATGTCCGCCAGAGGACCTGAAGAGGTCCGGCAAAGGTCCGGTCCAGGTCCTAGAGCGGTCACGTTGGGCTCGTGCACCATTACTGCCATGACAACCAGTAAGTCCAACTGGTTGCAAGGCCTGAGAGTTACGGGGTGAGAGGTTGTGACCATCGCGGAAATGACGTCGAGACAGCACCGGCGCAGAGTCCGGGTCTGGTTCGGCGAGCACGTGATCGCGCAGTACGTCGCGGAGGCGCCGCTGGCAGCCCGCTACGAACAGGCGATGCGGCGACGTTTCGCCGGTCTCAAGGTCACCAACGACCTGCTCGGCCCGCTCGACAGCACGGACTGAAACACCGACTCTTCCGGGTCCCTCCTCAGACCCGGTGAGCTGCACCCTGGAGTCTCCTCACGTTCAGGGGCAGTTTTGGAAGGTTCGGGACCCTCCTCAGTCCCGGACAAACCGAGGTGCGGTCCGGAGCACTCCTCAGCTCCGGCACGCGCCGCCCA
>NZ_JBSHBJ010000006.1:0-78305 GCF_053611945.1 Kribbella sp. NPDC054772
CCCACGAGATCTCCACCCCAAAGATCGTCTGCAGCGTACTTTGTTTAGATGAGACAGATTCTGGGGCCGGCCCCTCAAACGTCGCACGGGGTGCCGGAAGGTCAGCCGAGGTTGATCCAGGATTCGACCGGGAGGTGGTCGCTCGGGAACTGGCCGTCCTTGCTGAAGGTGTTGATGTTCGCCTTCGGCACGCGGAGGCCAGGCGTGGTGAGGATCCAGTCGATCCGGTCACCGTTCGGCGTCAGTGGCTTGTACCCGTGGAACGTCGCGAACAGCGGGCTACGCTGCTCGGCGGTCACCCAGCTGTCCGCGAACTTCCCGCTCGTGACGAGCTTGTCGTACACGGTCAGCCCGGGCTTCGCGGCCTCGTTGTAGTCGGCCGTCAGGACGACCGGGAGCGCCGGGTCGAAGCCGGCGATCCGCTGCAGGATCAGATCCGCGGACTTCGACCGCGCGGTCGCGTCGTACGCCTCCAGGTGCGTGTTTACGGCGTAGAACTCCTTCGCCGTCGCCCGGTCCTTGAACCGGACCCAGGTGACCATCCGCGGGCAGCAGCCGCCCCACGTCTGGGAACCGATCACGTTCGGGGTGTCCGACAGCCAGAAGTGGTCGTACTCGAGCGGCTGCAGCCGGCGCTGGTCGAAGAAGGTCATCATGAACTCCCCCTTGCTGCCGCCCTCCCGCCCGACACCGATCGAGTCGTACGACGGCCCGAGGTCGGACCGGATGTCCTGGAGCTGCGAGTACAGACCCTCCTGGGTGCCGAGCAGCTGCGGACGAGCCTTCCGCAGTTGCTCACGCATCACCGGTCGCCGCTCGGCCCACGAGTTCGGCGGGGTGGCGCTGGCGTAGCGCAGGTTGTACGACATCACGTGCAGCGGTCCCCCGGCGGTCGTCGTACTGGCCGCTGTGCTGGCTGTCGTACTGGCTGAGGGCGGTGCGGCCTGGGAGATGCCGCTGGTGAGCGTCAGACCGGCTGCGGCCGCCGCGACGAGCGCGGCGAACCGACGGCGCGTGGTGAGCATGTGAAGAACCTCCAAGGGCGGTTTGGCAGGAGGTTGGACGTTAACCAGACTCGGTGACGCGTCGCTAGCCGTAGCGCGTCGGGCGCATGACGTAACGGTGCTAGACAGCTCTCAGGCTGCGGCCTCGTTCCAGCTGTCGACCAGGGCGATCAGTTCGGTCAGGCGTTGGACGGTCGCGTCCGGCGTACCTTCCGTGTGGCCGATCTGCTCGGTCGGGATCGCGCTGTGCGGCAGGTGCGCCGCGCGCATCCCGGCGTTCTGCGCTCCCCAGACGTCGTCGAACAGCCGGTCGCCGACGAAAAGGCACCGGGACGGCTCCGCCACTCCGACCGCCTGCATCGCGGCCAGGAACGCCTCCGGGTGCGGCTTGGTGTGCGCGATCTCGCTGGTGTACACCGCCCCGTCGAGCAGATCGAGTACGCCGTCCCGCGCGAAGACCTCCTCGTGGCGCCGACGCGGCCAGATCGTGTTCGACAGGACACCGATCTTCAGCCCGCGGGACTTCAGCGCGGCCAGGGTCTCCATCGCGTCCGGCTCCAGCACGGTGTGCGGATCCCACTGCCGCTCGTACTCCGCACGAGCCGCCGACGTCAGCTCGACTCCTGCCAACGCGCACACCTCCTCGAGCGTGCTGCTCCGGTGCTCGTCGCGTGACCGCCGCCAGACCGATCCCTCGGCCGCAACCAGCCGGGTCGCCAACTCGTCGGCCTCCGCGGAGTCCGACGCGTCGAGGTGGCCGGTCACCGCCCGCCAGGTGTCGTACAGGGAGATGTCGTGCCAGGTTGCCAGGGTGCCGCCCCAGTCGAACAGGACGGCCTCGATCTTCGCGTTCGTCACGCCGCACAGCCTGCCAGAGCGGACCGACAGTTCTCGCCTGCTTTTAGCCGAGCCTGCTTTTAGCTGAGCCTGCTTCAGCTGACCCGGGCGATCTCTCGCCGGCGCGCCAGCCAGGTGATCGCGAACGCGTAGAACGCCAGGCACGGGATGTCCGAGATCAGCAGCGTCCACGGCGCGCCACCCTGCTGGTCCCAACCGGACAGCTGACCAGTTGCCGCAGGCAACATGAAGGCCAGCAGGTTGTTCAGCGCGTGCAGCGCGATACCGGCCTCCAGTCCCCCGGTCCGTACCGTCAGCCAGCCGACCGTCACCGCAAACAGGAAGATGTCGGCCATCGCCCAGCCGGTGTACCCGTGCGCCGATACGAACGCCGCACCGCCGACCACGATCCCCGGCCAGGGCGACCGGAACAGGACCCGCAGCCAGCGCGCCCGCCCGTTCGGGTTGTCCGGGCCGTACGCTCCGACCGCCTGGATCAGCCACCCGCGGAACATGAACTCCTCCGCCGCCGACTGGAACGGCACGAGCAACAGGATCACCAGCGCCGGTACGACGAACGCGCTGAAGCCGACCCACGAACCACCAGAGGATCCGGTCGCATCGCCGGCCGGGAACAGCGCGTCGACCAGCACACTCATCCCGTACGACAGCGCGAGGTACCCCAGCGCCGGCACGCAGCACAGCAACAGCCAGCGCCAACGGATGCGGTTGAGCACCGACGCGACGCTCCAGAACGGCCGGCGCTGGACCAGCCACGCGGCCAGACCGACGCACGGCGTGAGGACGCCGAGCATCACCAGGGTGAGCGCGAGGTTCTCGGTGTCGCTCGGGAAGATGTTCGTTCCCCTGGGCGACGGGAACGGGCCGGCGAGGACCCGGTGCGCGATCGCCCAGGCGACCACGACGGCCGACGTCAGGAAGAAGACGCAGGCGCCGAGCAGCAGTGTCCCGAGCAGGGGGCGCCACCAGGTGTTCTTCGGCGTACGGGCCAGGCGATGGAACGGCGTACCTGGTGGGGCCGGGACGATGCGGGGCTCGCGGTAGGCATACGGAGCCGGGTACGGCGCCGGCGCGCCCCAAGGCTGCGGATACGGCCACGGCTGCTGCGGATGCGGGCCCTGCTGGGGATGCGGGCCCTGCTGCGGATGCGGGGCCTGCTGTGGGTAGGGGCCTTGTTGGGGGTATGGACCCGGTGGTGGGTAGGGGCCAGGGCGGGGCGGCGGCGGTGGCTGCTGTCCCGGCTGGGAGTATGGGCCCGGTCGCGGAGACGGCCCGGGCTGTTGCGGGTCCATGACTGGACTCTAGAAGATCGGGCCAACTGGACGGAGGGAGAACACGGTGGTGACTGAACCGGTGCCGGCGGCGGACAGGTCGACGGACGCGCTGCCGCAGTCTGTACTGATGCCGTTGAGCGGTTCGGCGATCTTCTTGATCGTGCGGATCGAGGAGGGCGGCGAGGCCCAGGCCCGCGACCTGCTGGAGCGCCTGAGCGGTCTCGTCCGCTCGGTCGGGTTCCGCGTCCCGGCCGGCAATCTGTCCTGCGTCACCAGCATCGGCTCGGACGTCTGGGACCGCCTGTTCAGCGGCCCCCGCCCCGCCGAGCTGCACCCGTTCGTCGAGTTGCAGGGCGCCACTCACCACGCGCCGTCGACACCCGGCGACCTGCTGTTCCACATCCGCGCCGCGCACCAGGACCAGTGCTTCGAGCTGGCCGCCCAGATCATGAATGTCCTCGACGGCGCCGCCACGGTCGTCGACGAGGTGCATGGCTTCAAGTACTTCGAGATGCGCGACCTGCTCGGCTTCGTCGACGGCACCGAGAACCCGACTGGTTCCGAGGCCCAGGCCGCCGTACTGATCGGTGACGAGGACCCCGACTTCCAGGGTGGCAGCTACGTGATCGTGCAGAAGTACCTGCACAACCTGAAGGCGTGGAACGCGCTCAGCGTCGAGCAGCAGGAGCTCGCCGTCGGCCGGACGAAGCTCGACGACATCGAGCTCGACGACGCGAAGAAGCCGGGCAACGCGCACATCGTGCTCAACGTCGTCGAGGACGAGGACGGCAACGAGCTGCAGATCCTGCGCGACAACATGCCGTTCGGGACGATCGGCGAGCAGGAGTTCGGCACGTACTTCATCGGGTACGCCAAGACACCGTCGGTCACCGAGCTGATGCTCCGGCGGATGTTCATCGGCGTACCCGAAGGCAACCACGACCGGCTGCTCGACTTCTCGACCGCGGTCACCGGTTGCCTGTTCTTCACGCCGACCGCGGACTTCCTCGACGACCTGCCACCGGCGCCCTGAGACCTATTCGCCGAACAGCGGGGCGTCCACGACGCTCGCCCAGCTGAAGTTCACCGGGTCGCTGAAGGTCGCGGGGACCTTGCCGAGGCTGTTGATGACCGTCGCAGTCCCGTTGGCGTGCCCAACGGCGTACAGGTATCCGGAGCCGGTGTCCTTGTCGATGCCGAGCAGGAGTGTGCCGTACTGACCACAGCGGCTGGTCAGCAGCGTCTCGAAACCTTGCCAGGTGCTGCTGCGCACCGTCTTCACGATCGGCTTCATCGGCGAGGTCAGCGGGATCCGGATGGTGTACAGCGCACCGCCCTGGGTCGTCGCGAGCAGCGTGTCGTACGACGACGTACGGCTGAGCAACGCGACGGTCTTGACCGCTGAGAAGCCCGCATACGACCCGGCCGCGCGCCAGACCTCCTTGCCGGTCTTGTCCAGGCTGACGAACCAGCGCAGCAGTACGCCGTCGTTGCGCAGCGCGTACGTCCGCCAGGTCGGCTGGTCGAGTGACCAGGACCTGGTCAGCGTACGGAAGCTGCCCCAGCCGCCACCGATGCGGTTGAGCGTGCTGCTGACGACCTTGCCTCCGGTGCCCTTCTGGACCAGCTGGCCGGCTTGGTACAGCGCGCCGCCGGTGACGATGTTGCCGCTCAGGGACATGTCGTCGCCGAAGTCGTCGTCTCAGGTCCACTCGCTGCTGAGCGAGACCGCGCGGTCGCCGTACGGCGCCTTGGCCATCGTGGAGACCGGCTTGACCGAGATCGGCGCGGTGGCGTTCACGTACCGGTCAACCGAATCCTTGCCGGTCGTCAGCGCCCCGGCCTGTACGTAGCAGGCGTTGGCGGTCTGTGTCGTTGGTGTAGCTGAGGCTGGGCTGATCGTTGTCAGGACAGGCAGCGCCAGCAGGACGCCGGCGGCGGCCGCGAGCGTACGTCGCATGTTCTCCCCCAGGGTGGATCGACGGGCTAAAGCTCTCGTACAGCTCGATGCCTCTGCGAGGGCGAAAGTTCTGTCCGTAGTTCTGTCCGTGGGATGAGCAAGACTGGGTGCATGTTGCTCACCGAGGTGGTCGAGACGTCGGCCGCGCTGGCCGGGACCCGGTCGCGGCTGAAGAAGGCCGAGTTCATCGCGGGTTTGTTGTCGAAGGCCACCGAGCCCGCCGAGATCGAGATCGTCGTGACCTACCTGTCCGGCGAGCTGCTGCAGCGGCGGACCGGGGTGGGCTGGCGGACGCTGATGGAGGCCCCGGAGCCGGCCGCCGAGCCGTCGTTGACGGTGTCGGAGGTGAACCAGGCGTTCGCGGAGCTGGCCGAGATGTCGGGCGCCGGTGTGCAGGCCCGACGGCGCGCCGCGGTGGCTGCGTTGTTCGGTCGCGCGACCGCGGACGAGCAGCGGTTCCTGCGTCAGTTGGTCGGCGGTGAGCTGCGGCAGGGCGCGCTCGACGGTGTGATGGCGGACGCGGTCGCGCGGGCGACCGGCATTCCGCTCGCGAAGATCCGGGCCGCGGCGATGTTGCGCGGGGCGACGGCGCCGGTCGCGGTCGCCGTACTGACCGAGGGTGAGGCGGGGCTGGCACAGTTCGGGCTCGAGGTCGGGCGCGGGGTGCAACCGATGTTGGCGCAGTCGGCGACGACGGTGGCGGAGGCGCTGGAGAAGACGGGTACGCCGGCCGCGCTCGAGTGGAAGCTCGACGGGATCCGGATCCAGGTGCACCGGGATGGCGAGACGGTGGTCGTCTACACGCGGACGCTCGACGACATCACTGCGCGAGTGCCCGAGGTCGTGAGCGCCGTGCTCGCGCTGGATGCGCAGCAGGTGGTGCTCGACGGTGAGCTGATCGCGCTGCGGCCGGATGGGCGTCCCGAGCCGTTCCAGGTGACCGGGTCCAGGACTGCCACGCGGGCCGCGACCGGGCCGGAGTCGGTACCGCTGACGCCGTACTTCTTCGACATCCTTCACCAGGACGGCGAGGACCTGCTGGGGCTCGACGGTGCGACGCGGCACGATCGGCTCGCGAAGCTCGTGCCTGAGGAGCGGCGGGTGCCGCGACTGGTGACCGATGACGCCGAGGCCGGGCAGGAGTTCTTCGCGGACGCGGTGCGCCGGGGGCACGAGGGCGTGGTGGTGAAGGCGTTGACCGTGCCGTACGAGGCCGGCCGGCGCGGGTCCGGATGGGTCAAGGTCAAGCAGACCCACACGCTCGACCTGCTCGTGCTCGCGGCCGAGTGGGGCCACGGGCGTCGTACGGGCTGGCTGTCGAACCTGCATCTGGGCGCGCGGGACGAGGACACCGGCGAGTTCGTGATGCTCGGGAAGACGTTCAAGGGGCTGACGGACGAGCTGCTCCGCTGGCAGACCGAGCGCTTCCAGGAGCTCGCCGTCGAGCGGGACGACTGGGTCGTGCACATCCGTCCCGAGGTGGTCGTCGAGATCGCGTTCGACGGTGTGCAAACCTCGCCGCGGTACCCGGCCGGTATGGCGCTGCGGTTCGCGCGGGTGATCCGGTATCGCGAGGACAAGGCGCCCGCGGACGTCGACACCGTGCAGGCGGTGCGCGCGATTCATGCCGGTCCCGAGGAGATAGGTTTGGCCGATGACTGAGGACCCGGACGTCGTGTCCCGGCGGATCGCGCGCGAGTCCCTCGACCGCGACGACCCGACCGGCTGGTTCGAGAATCTGTACGCCGCGGCCGCCGACGGCGACGCGGTGGTCCCCTGGGATCGGGGTACGGCGCATCAACTGCTGACCGACTGGATCAACGAAGCGGAGCCCGACGGCACCGGGAAGACCGCGCTCGTCGTCGGCGCCGGCACCGGGTGGGACGCCGAGCTGATCGTCGACCGCGGGTACGACACGACCGGGTTCGACATCTCGCCGAGCGCGATCGAGACCGCGCATCGCAATCACCCGGACTCGAAGGCGCACTACCTGGTCGCCGACCTCTTCGCGCCGCCCGCCGACTGGCACCGGGCGTTCGACCTGGTCGTCGAGATCTACACCGTGCAGGCCCTGCCGATCGCGCTCCAACCACAAGCCATCAAGCAGGTCACCGAGCTGGTCGCGCCCGGCGGAACGCTCCTGGTCATCGCCGCCGCCCGAGCTGACGACGTACCCGACGACCAGGTCCAGGGCCCACCCTGGCCCCTGACCCGCGCCGCCATCCAATCCTTCACCGCCCCAGACCTACACCTCATCCAACTCGACCAATCCCCCAGCCCCGCAGCCCCCACCCTCCTCCGCTGGCGCGCCGAATACCTCCGCGACTAGCCGCATGGCCGCAGGAGGCACCGCCGATCTGCCACCGCTGGTCAGGCGTGCGCGGGAAGCGGCCATCGAGATCGGGATGCCACTGGCCCGCGCGGGCACCGGCCCGTCGTGCTGCTCGCCGGAGGCGGGGCGGTTCCTCGCCGTGATGGCGGCGGCCTGCGTCGGCGGCCGCATCGGCGAGATGGGCACCGGTGTCGGCTTCGGCACGGCGTGGATGGCGTCCGCCATGCCTGCCGACTGCCACCTGGTGACGGTCGAGCTGGACGAGGCGCGTGTCGCGGCAGCTCGCCGAGTGCTCGCCGACCAGCCCCGCGTCGAAGTGGTGCATGGCGACGCGTACGACGAGTTGTCCCGCCGAGCGCCGTTCGACCTGGTCTTCGCCGACGGCGGTGGGCACTCGCGCGAACTGGTGGAGCTGCTCCGGATCGGCGGGCGGTTGGTGGTCGATGACGTGACGCCGATCGCGGCGTTGCCGGTGGATTCGCCGTACCGGACGCATGATCCGAAGCGGGAGGTCTTCTTCGGGGACCGGCGGCTGGTGGCGACCGAGGTGGTACTGCCGGACCTGCAGAACTCGCTGCTGGTGGCGACCAGGATGCGTCATGTCTCAGGACAGCGGTGACGAATCTGTACCAGGACATCGGTGAAGCTTCCGGGGCGCTTGGTGTGACACTTCTGCGGCCCGACGTGCAAGGCATATCCTTCCGGATCTGCCGATGTCAGTGACACTCCCGCCGTGCGGGTCACTGGTATCTAGAGCGTGATGGCCTCGGCAGCGCCCTCGAAACGCATGCTTGCTCCGACAACTGTCAGGGCACCAAGCGTGGCCCTAACTTCGCAGACCAGTGCGGCTCGGTCCGGCGAGCCATCGAACTCGAGGTCTAGGTTGGAGCCACCAAGTCCGGTGCCGGCCACCCGGCATCGCGTCAGCGGATCCCATCCCGCACGCTCGGCGTAGCTCAGCTGACTTTGCTGGAATGACCATCAGCAGCGTCGGCGGGGAACGATGGGCGCGCTTTTACAGAAAAATGGTGGTCCACGGGTGCCGGCGTTGGCAGACTCCGTCGGGTGACGTCGGCGGAGGTGCTCGGGATTGGTGTCGATGAGGCCCTGATCGACCGGTGGCGCGACTGGTTCGCTCCGTCGGTACAGCCCTTCCGGACCGACGTGCTTCCGCCTCAAGTCGCTGCCGCTGTCCCCTTCAGGCAGGTCGAGCCGACACCGGAGTGGACCGACACGTTCTTCATGTACAGCGGAACCTGGACGTGGCTCTGCGAGGAAGAGTTCGATTCGCTGCGCCCGAGCCTTCGACGCAGCCTGCTCGCCGCTCGGCGGCGAACGGTGCACCCCAAGTTGATGCCCGTATGGCCGTCGGAGTTGGCGCGATCCGGCGACGATCTGATGTTCCGATGGGTTGCGTCGGGGGCGGTCCGACCGAGTCGGCACCGAGATGTGCCCGGCGGAGTGTGGGGTCGCGCTCAGGCGGTACTGCCACAGGCCGAGCGACTGGCCGGTACCTTCCCGACCAGCGGTTCAGGACCCAACTGCTTCGGCACCGTGCTGGCCGCCGCCGGCCTCGATGTCACCGACGGCCTGATTGCCCCAGATAGGTTTCGGGTCTGGCTGGACGAGCACACCGAACCCATCAACAGCACCGAGTGCGATGACGACCCGGGCGTCGTGTTCGTCTGGACAGAGCACGGAGACCTCGCCCACGCGACCGTGACCATCGGTGGCGGTTGGATGCTCACCAAGCCGTCACAGTCCTGGTCGAGTCCCCGATTGATCTACACCGTGCGAGAAGCCGTCAACTCATGGCGGTTCCCTGACACCAGACTGTCTCGCTACCGACTACTTCGGTGACAGGCAGGTCGGGGCCGAACGAGAGAGCCGACAGCTCGCCTGTCCGTCGAAGGATCCCAACCGGCCGCGAGCGCGGTGCCGTCGGCCACAAAATGCTCTCTTGATCACGACCAAGAATCAGCCAGGGACTGATTGAACTGCTCGACGATGTATGAGAGGTGGCACGAATTGGCAGCCCTTCGCTGAACCTCGGCAGGAACGCCAATGCGGGCCATCAGCACAAGGCTGACGAACATGATGTTGATCTCGAGGACGTAGTAGGACTTGCCAGCGTCCTGGGGCAATAGGGGGTCCCGGATTGCGTGCGCAACGCCGTCGCGGGCGTCGCGTACGAGCTTCGTGACGTGGACCGCATCTATGTCTTCGACCAGGGCCACATCGTGCAGCAAGGCGACTACCACCAGCTGCTGCAGCGGTCCGGCCGCTTCGCCGAGCTGCTCTCCGAGCAACTAGCCGGCACCCAGTCGCTGCCATCGGGATGACTGATCCGAGTCCGGACACCCAGTGCGCAAGCCGGTCGCCGGCCCGCCCGGTCGGGGCCGCCCGCGAGCCGCCCGGTCAAGGAGCCCTGCTGCGTGATCACCGGGCGCCCGTCCATCCATTTTGCCGAGCCCGGATCCGGATCCCCTTTCGGCACACCCCGGCCGAAGGCAGAGACGGGTGCTCTGTCGGTCGGTCGAGGACGTGACTGCGACGGCCCTGCGCACGTTCGTCTTGCATAGCTATGCAGAGCCGCCGCAGCTCTCGAACATCCGCATCTGCCGCGATCCGCGGGACTGCCCCGACGCGTGGCCGCCAACCATTTACTCACCGGAGAGCACCTGAGCCGAGTCCTCGGCCGACCACCGCGGATGCCGCGATCCGCACGTCCGGATTTGGCGCGGACAGTAAGGCGCTGTCATGCCGATGAGCGGTCGTGTCACTTCGGCTCGCCCAGATGGACGCAATCTTTGTATCGGGGCTGCCGCGTGGCGGGAACGGTTCCTAGGCAGCGCCGACCTTCCTTGGCGTCAGAACCAGCCGTACCCCGGTCACCAGCAGCCACACGAGCCAGGCGGCGTAGCCGAGCAGCCCCACGAACAGGATCGGCGAGCCGTCAGCGATCGCGAGGTTGGCCACCCCGGCGGCGATCGCCAGGCTTCCCCCGGCCACGCCGAGCACACGCTGCCACGGCGCCGCCAGCCGACTCGCATGCGCCGCCAGCGCCGCGCCGATGAAGGTGGTGCCGAGCGCCGACAGCGCCAGAGCGAATGCTCCTGCATGCAGCTGCCAGACGAGCTTGAACAGCGGGCTCGGCTCGGCGAGCTCGCCGGCGGACAATACGACTCCGTTCCACAGAACGGCGTAGAGCGCGAGGACCGCCGCGAGAGTCGCGCCCGCGGCCACCGCGAGGCGCGACCAGTCGGCGCCCGCACCCCCGCGACGCCCGACCAGCCCGTGGAGACCGGTCACGAACACGAGCAGTAGCGGCAGGTTCAGCGCCTCTGAGCCGACCGCGATCGCGACCGCGCCCCGGTGAACCGCGTGCCAGGCGAGCACCTTCTCGATCGGGTCGCCGTAGCCGGGCGCTCGGGCCCAGACGAGCACAGCATTCTGAATGACCAACGACGCTACCAATGCGATCGCCGCCGCGCCCACGACCCGCTCCCCGAGCGCCGGGGTCGGCGCCGTCAGCGAAACCTTGTTCACGGCCACAGCATGCGCCTGTGTAGCCGCAATCATCAACGGGGATCACCCCGATCTACGCCCTGGCCCACCCTGGCGCTGCTGTGGCGCTACTAAACGCTGACTCGGGAAACGCACTCATCTGCCGCGATCCGCGCAGTCGTGCCGTCGAGTACGCTTGTGCGGCGATCCCTGGCAGTATCGGCGCTGTGAGTGACGCTGCCCGGTTGCCAGTCCTGCTCGATGACATGGAACGACGCTTTCTACGGGCCGCGTTGCTGGACTGGGGCGGCCCCGCGCAGCCCACGGATGAACTCGCCGTCGCCATAGGCTTCACAAGCGCCGACAGCCTGTCGAGCGAGGCCTGGGCGCTTTGGAAGCGGATCGAAGCAGGCCAGACGATGACAGCAGACGACTGGAGACGAGTCCTGCTATCAGTCGAGATCGTGTTTGCGAGCGATGTCGTCGGTTCCGGCCTCGACTGGCGGATCACGTCCGGCATCTCGGACGAGGAGTCCGTCGGCCTTCTCCGAGGGCTTCAGCGCAAGTTGCCCAGATGGCGCGGCAGCGTGCAGTTCACAGTGCAGGAGAGCGGCCGCGTCGATATCACGGACCCCGAACGCCCCGATCTCTAACGCACTGACATGCCGCCGAGCGAGCGCGTCCGGGTCAGGCCGAGCAGATGCCTTGGTTGACCATGAGTCTCACCGATGTCCTGAGACATCACAGTGGCGACCAGGAGAAGCTGAGATCGCATGGGAACATTTGTTCGATAATGATGTAGGCTTGGGGTATGGCGGGGCGAAACGTGGTGGGGCCGACGGCCTTGCGGATGATGTTGGGGAGTCATCTGCGGGAGCTGCGGGAGCGCGCCGGTGTGAGCCGTACGGACGCGGGCTGGGCGATCCGATCCTCGGAGTCGAAGATCAGCCGGCTCGAGCTCGGCCGGGTCGGGTTCAAGGAGCGTGACGTCGCCGACCTCCTCACGCTGTACGGCGTGCAGGAGGCCCACGAGCGTGACCGTCTGCTGCAGCTCGCCCGCGAAGCCAACGACCCCGGCTGGTGGCATCGGTACGGCGACGTCACGCCGGACTGGTTCGATGCCTACCTCGGCCTCGAAGCGTCCGCCGAGCTGATCCGGACGTACGAGATCCAGTTCGTGCCCGGCCTCCTGCAGACCGCCGACTACGCCCGCGCGGTCGCGCAGCTGTCCCAGAACGGAGCGCGGAGCGCCGCCGAGGTCGAGCGAGTCGTCGCGCTCCGCAGGCGCCGCCAACGGGTCCTCGACCGGGAGCCGCCGCTCAAGCTGTGGGCCGTGATCGAAGAGGCGGTGCTGCATCGTCCGATCGGCGGGCTGGAGGTGCTGCGGGATCAGCTCGGCGCGCTGCGCGAAGCCGTCGCCCGGCCGAATGTGACCGTTCAGATCATCCCGCTGGAGAGCGCCGGCCACGCCGCCACTGGCGGCGCTTTCAGCCTGCTCCGCTTCCCGCAGCGGGATCTGCCCGATGTCGTCTATCTGGAGCATCTGACCAGCGCGCTCTACCTCGACAAGCGCGACGACGTCGAGGCCTACACCCAAGCGCTGGACCTGCTCGCCTCCACCAGCCCGTCACCCCAGCACACTGCGCAGGAACTAACCCGCCTCCTCGACCGTCTACCGAGCTGACTACCGGGTCGAGCTGACTACCGGTCAAGCTCACCCTCATCGTCGTCCGGGTCCGCCAACAGGTTGTTCTTCGACGCCCGTACGCCGTTGTGCGCCATCGCGAGATCCGGGTGGTGCATGTCGAACGCCGGCGACTCGGACCGGATCCGCGGCAGGCTGTTGAAGTTGTGCCGCGGCGGCGGGCAACTCGTCGCCCACTCCAGCGAGCGGCCCCAGCCCCACGGATCATCCACGTTCACCCGCGGGTTCCGGCGCGACTTGTACAGGTTGTAGAAGAACGGCAGCATCGACAGGCCCAGGATGAACGCGCCGACACTCGAGACATCGTTCAGCGTCTGGAAACCGTCGTGCGGAGCGTAGTCGGCGTACCGCCGCGGCATCCCCTCGACGCCCAGCCAGTGCTGCACCATGAACGTGGTGTGGAAGCCGATGAACAGCAGCCAGAAGTGCAGCTTGCCGAGCCGTTCGTCGAGCATCCGGCCGGTCATCTTCGGCCACCAGAAATAGAAGCCCGCGAACATCGCGAACACCACCGTGCCGAACACGACGTAATGGAAGTGCGCGACCACGAAGTAGGTATCGGACAGCTGGAAGTCCAGCGGCGGCGAGGCCAGGATGACACCGGTCAGCCCGCCGAACAGGAACGTCACCAAGAACCCGATCGACCAGAGCATGGGTGTCTCGAAGGAGAGCTGACCACCCCACATCGTGCCTATCCAGTTGAAGAACTTCACCCCGGTCGGGACCGCGATCAAGAACGTCATGAACGAGAAGAACGGCAGATTCACCGCGCCGGTGACGAACATGTGGTGCGCCCACACCGCGATCGACAGGGCCCCGATCCCCATCGTGGCCGCCACCAGACCGACGTACCCGAAGATCGGTTTGCGGCTGAAGACCGGCAGGATCTCGGTGATGATGCCGAAGAACGGCAGCGCGATGATGTACACCTCGGGATGCCCGAAGAACCAGAACAGGTGCTGCCACAGGATGGGCCCACCGTTCGCCGCGTCGAAGACATGCGCGCCGAGTCTTCGGTCCGCCTCCAGGACCAGCAACGACGCCGCGAGAATCGGGAAGGCGATCAGCACCAGGATCGACGTGACCAGGATGTTCCAGCAGAAGATCGGCATCCGGAACATCGTCATCCCGGGAGCGCGCATGGTGATGATCGTGGTGACGAAGTTGACGCCGCCGAGGATGGTTCCCAGACCGGCCATCCACAGACCCATGATCCACAGGTCTCCGCCGATACCGGGTGACCGTTCACCGTTGGACAGCGGCGAGTACGCCGTCCAGCCGAAGTCGGCCGCTCCGCCCGGGGTCAGGAACGCGCTGATCGTGATCAGTCCACCGAACAGGAACAGCCAGTAGCTGAACATGTTCAGCCGCGGGAACGCCACATCCGGGGCACCGATCTGCACCGGCATGATGACATTGGCGAACCCAACGAACAGCGGGGTCGCGAACAGCAGCAGCATGATCGTGCCGTGCATCGTGAAGAGCTGGTTGTACACCTCCTCGTCCACGAACTGCAGGCCCGGCTTGGCCAGCTCGGCGCGGATCACCAGCGCCATCACGCCGCCGATCAGGAAGAACGCGAACGATGTGATCAGGTACAGGTGGCCGATCAGCTTGTGATCGGTCGTTGTGAGTACCCGCCCGAGCAGCCGGCCCAACGGCCGCCGTGACCGAACGGCGTTCGGTCCGGTGCGCTCGGTAACCCCAGCCTGTCCACCAACACTGACCATGCGACCTCTCCCCTGCTACCGCATTCCTTTGATTAGACACCTAGGCCCGCGACAGCAACACCCCGTCACGCCCGGCTACTTCGGAGGACCGGCGGCGATCACCGCACGAACGTCGGCCAGGCGCAGGGTTTCCGGCTCGATGTCTGTGAGGGACCAGGTCGCGCCGGCGTCGGCGTACGGGCGGGGGTCGGCGGACGGGAGAACTTCCACCGCGATGTCATAGTCGTCGAGGTTTCCTCGCAGGTCACGGAGTACGGCGGTGGCCTCGGACAGCTGGTCCACCGACGTCAGGTTGACCGGGAAAAAGCCGTCGTACTTCGCTGCGCGCCGGACCGGTTTGGCGTTGCCGGGGAAGCCCGCGACCCATATCGGAACGCGGCCGTTCACCGGGCACGGCAGGAACTGCACGTCGTCGACCGTGTAGTGCCGGCCGTGGTGACGGACCGGCTCCCCCGTCCAGCCGTCGGTCAGGATGTCGAGGGTCTCGTCCATCTGCTCCGCACGGATCCGGTCATTCAGCTCCTCGCCGGTCTTGGAATACTCCTGCGCGAACCGATCGCTCCCCAGCCCCACCCCGAGCGTCAGCCGACCACCCGAGAGCCGGTCCAGAGTCGTTGTCTCACGCAACAACTTCGTCGGCCGCCGGCGCGCGATCGGCGTCACCATCGGCCCGATCCGCAGGCGTTCGGTGGCAGTCGCCATCGCGCTCATCGTGATCCACGGATCCAGGACCTCGCGGATCGGCGGCCGCCACCACAGCTGGTCCCACACGAAGAACCCGTCCCACCCGGCTTCCTCGGCGGCCGCGGCCAGGCGCGCGACCTCGACCGGATCGGACAACTCGTCGAACAGTGGCAGCCAGATCGCGAACTTCATCATCGCTCCTCGGTGTGTTTGACCAGTGCGTCCACAAACACGTTCCAGTACGGCGCCGACAGTCCGTGCCCCATGCCGCGCAGTACGACGAGCTCGGCCCCGGGCACCGCGTCGCGAATCGCCTCACCGTGCGGCAACGGGAGCAGCGGATCGGCGTCGCCGTGAAGCACCAGCACCGGCATCGCGAGATCCGAGTATCCACCGTTCCGCGGCCCGTCGAATGTCATCGCGTAGTGGTTCGTCAGCGCCGCCTCGTAGTCCCGTGCTCGCGCCATGTCCTGCTGGACCAACGCTCGCGCCGACCCCGCGTCCCACTGTCCCGCCGCCTCGGCCTCGATCGCGCGTACGACGTACTCCTCGACGCCGGCGGGATCGCTGAAGTCCGGCGTACCCAAGTGCGGGAAGTCCGGTGATGGTGACGGGAGTCCCTCGTCGCCGGTGCTGCTCGACACGAACGTCAAGGAGGCGACTCGGGACGGGTGGTCGACGCCGAGGATCAGCGCCGTACCGCCGGACATCGACTGCGCCACCACGTGCGCGCGTTCGACGCCCAGGGCGTCGAGCAGGCCGACGGCGTCCGCGGCGAGGTCGCTCATCGCGTACCCCGGTGCGCCGACGGGGAACGAGGTCGACCGTCCGGTGTCGCGCTGGTCGTAGCGGATCACGAAGCGGCCGTGGGCGGCGAGCTCTGCGCACAGCTCGGCGTCCCACCACAGCATCGACGCCGACGCGCCGTGGATCAGCAAGATCGCGGGATCGGTGCGGTCGCCGTAGGTCTCGGCGTACAGCTCGATGCCGTTGACGGAGTACATCTTCTCGGTGGTCATGTATCGACCGTAGAAGCGGTCGATGATCGTGAAAAGCGATTGATTCTGATCAAAGCGATCGCCAGAGGCGATAGAGTGGGCGGATGTACGAGTTGCGTCATCTGGCGACGCTGGCCGCGGTCGCCGACGAAGGATCGTTCGGCCGCGCCGCGAGCCGGCTCGGGTACACGCAGTCGAGTGTCAGCCAGCAGATCGCCGTCCTCGAGAAGGCGGCCGGTGGTGCGCTGTTCGATCGGCCGGGCGGTCCGAAGCCGGTCCGGATCACGCCGCTCGGCGCCGTCGTACTGCGGCACGGACGCGACCTGCTGCGCCGCGCGGACGAGATGAGCGACGGGATCGAGCGGTTCCGGGCCGGTGACAGCCGGATCGACATCGGCACGTTCCAGACCGTCTCGAACACGTTGCTGCCGCGGGTGATCCGCGAGCTCCGGGACGCCCACCCGGCCTGCGACATCCGGCTGTTCGAGGAGGAGACGGACGACCCCGACCTGACCGGGCTCGACCTGATGTTCTTCGACGGCCGCGGCGGCGAGGGCATCGAGCACCTCAAGCTGTTCGACGATCCGTACGTCCTCGTCGCGCGACCGGGCGACTTCCCCGCCGGGCCGGTCCCGCTCGACAAGCTCGACGCGCTACCGCTGGTCGCCCATCCGCCGATCTGCCACCAGGCGGTCGTCGAGGACTTCCTGCGCGCACGGAGCATCCGTCCGCAGTTCGTGTTCCGCACTGAGGGCAACGAGGCCCTGCTGGCGATGGTCCGCGCCGGTCTCGGTGCGGCACTGGCGCCACGCCTCGCCGCACTCCGGGACGACGAGAGCCTGGCGTTGCACGAACTCACGCCAGAGCTCCCGCCGCGGGAGATCTTCCTGTTGTGGCAGGCCGGCCGCACGCACTCACCGCTCGCGGCGCACGCGATCGAACTCGCGCGGAATGCGGCGGCCGACCTCGCCAGTTAGCTGACCGTCAGGACCTTGGACGCCGTCTGCGTGCCCTGGTGGTCGGCGTCCGCCAGCCACACCACGCGGTACGTGTACGTCCCGCGCGCCGTCGGCTTGATGCTGAACGCGTACTTCCCGTTGGTCGTCAGCTTCCCGGTCGTCACCGCGACCCACGACGTACCGGACCGCCGCTGCAGGTACGCCGTCGTACCGGCGTGCGCGGGGTTCAGGTAGCCGTAGAGCAGCGTCGATGCGCCGAGCTTGATCGCTCCCGGAGTCAGGTACGCCGACAGCGCCGGGTGCACCTGGACCAGCGCAGCGGAACTCCGCGTCCCGAGCAGCCCGGTCGCGCCGTTGTAACCCCACATGTAGTTGGTCGACACCGTCGGCTTCTGCGACGTCGACGCCACACCGTTCGCGTCGGTGGTGAACGAGCCGACCGTCGTCCACTTACTCGCGTTGATCGCCTTCGAGTACAGCACCGCCGGTACGCCGGCCATCTTCGCCGCACCGTCCAGCCGCGTCACGGCCGTCGACAGCGTGACCGCGCCCGTGTACATGATCGATGCCGCACTGGCTCCGATCGTCGCCTTCGTGCCGACCAACCGCGCGTCGACACCGGGGCTGATCTTGCCCTTGCTGTCCTTCACCCACACCCGGTACGCGTAGCTGGCGGAGTTCGAGAGCCCGGTCTGGGTGAAGAGACTGGCAGTGCCGCCGTAGACCGCCGTACCGGATGTCACCAGCGGCGGAGGAGTCGTGCCGGACGCATTGCGCACCATGATCTGGCCGAGCGTCGTGTTCGCCGGCTTACCCCAACGCAACGTCGCAACCCCGGGCCCGCCGGTCACGCTGAAGCTGGTCACGGGCGGCGGCGGAGCCGTCAGATTCAGGTAGTTCTTGTCGACGTTCATCTTCACGCCACCGTTGGTCTCGGTCGCATTCGCGTACTGATGCACCCGCTGGTGGTTGCTCCAGTTCGCGGCTGGGACCGAGATCGTGCCCGGCGTGTTGTTCCACTGCGCGACCCAGATGTTGTCCGGTCGCGTGTACGCCGTGTTCGCGTACGAGGCGACCAGCGCGGCGGCGCCCGACGTCGCATTGACGTACGCACCGCCGAGGTAGCCGCGTGAGTTCAGCTCCTGCGTCCATCCACTCAAGTAGGACACCACCGCGGCGTCGCAACCGGCTGACCGCGTGTAGCTCTCGATGTCGCTGTAGATCGCGCTGCGCTGCGCGAACCCGAGCGCCTGCGCCGCGGTGACCGCGTTGATGGCCGCGTTCTTCCCCTGGATGAACGACGTCGCCGGCACGGCGGACATCCGGCTCTTGAGCGTCGTGCACCCGGTCGGCGCCTGCAGACCGACGTCGATCAACAGGAACTGCCAGCCCTTGGCCGCGTTGGCCGAGACCCAGGACGAGGTCAGGTTCGGCTGCGTGGCGCACGCGCGCAGTCCACCGCTGATGTAGATGCCGACCCCCTGGTACGCCGGGCGCCAGGCGTCCATCGTCGACTGCGTCGGCGCGTCACAGGTGTCGAAACCCTGACCCGCGAAGTTGCCCGTGGCAACCACAGTCGGTGCGACCGCGGCCTGCTGGGCGACGCGGGCCGATGAGGTCTTCGTGACGACCCGGCCGGTGGCGAGGACGTCGTTCGCCGCGCGCTCGTCGCCGGGTGCGTAGTACGCGGTCGCGAGCACGCCGGCGTCGGTGATCGCGCGCCGCAGCAGGCCGTCCGTCGACGGTTGCGCGGTGGTCAGCGGCTCGAGCACCAGGCCGGAGCTGCGGCCGACGAGGTGGGCCGGGCAGTTCGACTGTGCCGTACTGCGGCCCAGGTAGACCGCCGGCTGGTCGAGGCGGACGCATGCCGTCGGGTTCGCCGCCAGGTCGACGACCGGCCAGTCGGACGGAACAGTTACTTGGTAGCCGCGGTACGAGACAGTCTTCGTCTCGCCGGCGGCCGCCGGGCCGGTGGCGGTGATGCCTGCCACCAGCGTGAGGGCGAGTGCGAGCCCCCCAGGTCTTAACAACCTCACAGTGCTCCCCAGTTCATCGTTGGACGGTGCCCCCAAGTGAAGGCGAGCGCCCGCGCTCTGTCGAAGAGCTTCCGGCACTCGCCTCGATGCCCAGATGCTATCGGCGGCCGAGTTCTACGTACCCAGGGCCTGTTTTGGATCGATCGGTCCATAACGTGCTATGCTCGGCGGCATGCCGAGACCGCGGACGTTCGACGAGGATCGCGCCATCGATGCCGCGATGCGGGTGTTCTGGACCTCCGGCTACGAGGCGACCTCGACGCAGGACCTCTGCGACGCGACCGGCCTCGGCCGGAGCAGCATCTACAACACGTTCAGCAGCAAGCGCGATCTGTTCGACCGCGCGCTGCGGCGCTACACCGACCGTTTCACCGCCGACCAGCTCGAGGTCATCCAGGACGCCACGCTCCCGATCAAGGAGCGGATCCGCCGGATCCTCTGGACCGCGGTCGAGCCGGACCCCGACGATCCGTCCGGCTGCTTCGTGATCAACACGATCGTCGAACTCGGCCCGAAGGACGCGGAGATCATCGAGCGGCTCGACCGCGACCACGAGGTCAAGCTCGTTGCGCTGACCACTGCCATCCGAGCAGCGCAGGCAGGCGGCGAGCTCGACCCGGATCGCGACGCGGCCGGGCTCGCGACGTACATCTTCACCGTGCTCGGCGGCCTGCGGGTCGCCGCCCGCCGCGGCGCGGACGCGGACACCCAGCGGGCCGTCGTCGAGGCGACCCTCAGCAGTCTCTGAACTCCCCGCCAGACTTCCCGGTTCACTCCGCCCAGGTTTTGAACCGCTCGATCCACTATGAGAGGACCTCATGCCTCGCGCTGTCTATCTGCTCGGCCTGGCGATCTTCGCCCAGGGCACGTCCGAGCTGATGCTCGCCGGTCTGCTCCCCGAGATCTCCACCGATCTGCACGTCTCGATCCCGGCCGCCGGGCTGCTGATCTCGGCGTTCGCGATCGGCATGCTCGTCGGCGCCCCGATCCTCGCCGTCACCACGCTGCGCTGGTCCCGCCGGGCCGCGATGCTGGCGTTCCTGACGATCTTCGCGCTCACCCACGTGGCCGCCGCGCTCACCTCGTCGTACGGCGTCCTGCTCGCGACTCGGGTCGCGGGCGCCTTCGTGTACGCCGGGTTCTGGGCGGTCGCCTCGGTAACCGCGATCGAGCTCGCCGGGCCCGAGGCTCGCGCGAAGGCAATGAGCATCCTGGCCGGTGGTCTCACGGTCGCCACCATCGTCGGGCTGCCGGCCGGCACGCTGCTCGGCCAGCACCTCGGTTGGCGGTCGGCGTTCTGGGCGGTCGCGATCTTGTCGACGCTGTCGATCGCGGGCATCGTCACCACAATCCCGAAGGGCCGCAGCGAGAACGTTCCGCAGCTCCGGCAGGAGTTCCGGAACCTGGCGAACCCGCAGCTCTGGCTCGCGTACGGCACCACGGCGCTGTCGACCGGCGCGATCCTGGTGATCTTCAGCTACCTCGCTCCCCTACTCACCGAGATCACAGGGCTGTCCGACGCGTGGGTGCCGGTCATCCTGGCGTTGTACGGCGTCGGCGCGCTGATCGGCATCACGATCAGCGGACGGACCGCGGACCGGCGGCCGTTCGGCACGCTGGTTCTCAGCCTGACCGGAGTCATCGGCGCGGCGGTGGTGCTGGCACTCGCCACCGGCACCCCGTGGCTCGCCGTACCGGCGATCATCGGCGTCGGGACGTTCGGCTTCGCGACCAACCCGGCGGTGAACTCGCGGGTGTTCAGCGTCGCGGGTTCGGCGCCGACGTTGGCTGCCGCGTTCAACATCTCCGCGTTCAACGTCGGCATCACGGTCGGCCCGTGGCTCGGTGGGCTCGCGCTCGACGCCGGCGCCGGGTACTCGTCGGTCGGCTGGATCGGCGCCGGTCTCGCAGTCCTTGCCTTCGGCACCATCCCACTCGCCCTCCGCGCCGCGGGCCAGGCGCGGGCTGGTCAACCGGCGTACGAAACCGCCAGTTCGATCACCGGCGCGTAAGCCGCTCGCCGGGCGCCGGTCCAGGTGCCGCCACACACCGAGCAACGGCCCGACCAGCTCGACCTACGCCGCACGTCCATCAACCGCAACCCTGAGTAGGTCGTCCTGCCGCCGAACATCCGTCGCCCCAACGAGCAACTGCCAGGGTGATGGGTAAGAGGCAGAAGGATGGGTGGGGTCTACCGCTCAGGTGGAGTGGCGGCGGGCGTGGACTGTGGCTACTTCGGCTTTTAGGTCGGACCAGAACTCTGGGCCGGCGGTGACGCGGAAGGCGAGGCGGTAGACCGTTGTCTTCTTCGGCCCACGGACGCGTAGTTGCACCTCGGAGCGGCCCGGGTGAGCCGCGAGGACGTCGCGCAGGAGGTTTACCGTGCGGGGTACGACGTTGTGCTGTGTCATCTCCAGCTCGACCACCCCGACCGTCGTCAGGTCCGGGACCTGCACCTCGGACCCGATCAACCGCGGTACGTCGTCCCGCTTGTCCACGCGCCCCGTCACAAAGACGACCGCATCCTGCCGCAGTCGCTCGGCCACCAACTGATAAGTCGCCGGGAAGAACAGGCACTCCACCGAGCCGGCCAGGTCCTCGACCGTCGCCGTGGCCCACGGATCGCCCTTCTTCGTCACCCGGCGCTGCAGTCCCGAGATGATCCCGCCGATCGTCACGACCGCGCCGTCGGGACGATCGGCGAGCTGGGAGATCCCGACGTCCGCCCGCTCGGCCAGCGCACTCTCGAGCCCGAACAGCGGATGGTCCGAGACGTACAGCCCGAGCATCTCCCGCTCGCGGGCCAGCAGCGTTGCCTTGTCCCACTCGTCCGGCGCGAAGTTCGCGTCGAGCGTGAACACCGGCGCATCCGTCGTACCGAACAGGTCGAACTGGCCCTCGGCTTCCTTCCGCTTCACGGCGACCGCGTTCTCGACCAACTCCTCGTGCCGTTCGAGCAGCCCCATCCGGGTGTGCCCGAGGGTGTCGAAGGCACCGGCCTGGATCAGTGACTCGACCGCACGTTTGCTGCAGGCAACGGTCTCGACCTTCGCCAGGAAGTCCGGGAACGACGCGTACCGCCCACCCTCCCGCGACCGGATGATCCCCTCGACGACCCCGGACCCGACGTTCCGGACGGCGGACAGTCCGAAGAGCACCACGTCCTCGCCCTGCGCCGCGAAGTTCGCGAGCGACTCGTTGACGTCCGGCGGCAGTACCTTGATCCCCATCCGCCGGCACTCGTTCAGGTACACAGCGGACTTGTCCTTGTCGTCCTTCACCGAGGTCAGCAACGCGGCCATGTACTCGGCCGGATGGTTCGCCTTCAGGTACGCCGTCCAGTACGACACCAGCGCGTACGCCGCAGCGTGCGCCTTGTTGTACGCGTACCCGGCGAACGGCACCAGGACGTCCCACACCGCCTGCGTCGCCACGTCCGAGAATCCGTGCTTGCGGCAACCGTCCCGGAACGGCCCGAACTCCTGGTCGAGCACTTCCTTCTTCTTCTTGCCCATCGCCCGGCGCAACAGATCGGCCTGCCCGAGGCTGTACCCGGCGAGGATCTGCGCCGCCTTCTGCACCTGCTCCTGATACACCACGAGCCCATACGTGATCCCGAGGATCTCCCGCAACGGTTCCTCGAGCTCCGGGTGGATCGGCGTGATCTCCTGCTGCCCGTTCTTCCGGAGCGCGTAGTTGTTGTGCGAGTTCATCGCCATCGGCCCCGGCCGGTACAGCGCGGTCACGGCGGTGATGTCCTCGAACTGGTCCGGGCGCATCAGCCGGAGCAGCGCGCGCATCGCCGTACCGTCGAACTGGAAGACGCCGAGGGTGTCGCCGCGGCCGAGCAGCTCGAAGGTCCGGGTGTCGCCGAGCGGCAGCCGGAGCAGGTCGATGTCCAGTCCCTTGGTCGCCTGCACCATCTTCACCGCGTCGTCGATGATCGTCAGGTTGCGCAGGCCGAGGAAGTCCATCTTCAGCAGCCCGAGCGACTCGCAGCTCGGGTAGTCCCACTGGGTGATCGTGACGCCGTCGGTGTGCCGGACCCAGACCGGGACGTGGTCGACGATCGACTCGCTGGACATGATCACGCCGGCCGCGTGCACGCCCATCTGTCGGACCAGCCCCTCGACCCCTTTCGCGGTGTCGATCACGGTCCGGACGTCGGGATCGTTCTCGTACATCGACCGGACCTCGGACGCCTCGTCGTACCGCGGGTGGCTCGGGTCGGTGATGCCGGTCAGGTCGATCCCGGAGCCGCCGACGTCGGCGGGCATCGCCTTGGTGATCCGGTCGCCGGTCGCGTACGGGAAGCCGAGCACGCGGGCCGAGTCCTTGATCGCGTTCTTCGCCTTGATCGTGCCGTAGGTGCCGATCATCGCGACCTTGTCGGCGCCGTACTTCTCGGTGACGTAGCGGATCACCTCGACCCGGCGGCGTTCGTCGAAGTCGATGTCGACGTCCGGCATCGAGACCCGCTCCGGGTTCAGGAACCGCTCGAAGATCAGGCCGTGCTCGATCGGGTCCAGGTCGGTGATGCCGAGCGCGTAGGACACGAGGGACCCGGCCGCCGAACCGCGCCCCGGGCCGACCGCGATGCCGTTCCGTTTGGCCCACATGATGAAGTCCGCGACCACCAGGAAGTACCCGGGGAACCCCATCTGGATGATCACGTCGATCTCGTACTCGACCAGCTTCTGGTACCGCTCGTCCCACCCGTCCGGGTACCGCCGCCGCATACCCCGCAGTACCTCGTCCTGGAACCAGGTCACCTCCGTGAACCCCTCGGGTACGTCGAAGCGCGGCATCAGGTCACGCTTCTCGAACATCCCGCTCGTATCGATGCGCTCGGCAACGACCAGGGTGTTCCGGCAGCCCTCCTGCCAGGCGTCGGACGAGTCGATGGCGTACATCTCGGCCGCGGACTTGAGGTAGTACCCGGTCCCGTCGAACCGGAAGCGATTCTCGTCGGTGAGTGTCTTGCCGGTCTGGATGCACAGCAGCGCATCGTGCGCGGTGGCTTCGGCGGCGTACGTGTAGTGCGAGTCGTTCGTGACCAGCGGCGGGATGTTGAGCTTCCGCGCGACGTCGAGCAGCCCGTCGCGGACCCGGCGTTCGATCTCGATGCCGTGGTCCATCAGTTCCAGGAAGTAGTTCTCCTTGCCGAAGATGTCCTGGTACTGCGCGGCTGCTTCGACTGCTGCGTCGTACTGTCCGAGCCGGAGCCGGGTCTGCACCTCACCGGACGGACACCCGGTAGACGCGATCAGGCCCTCCGACCACTGGGCCAGGCTCTCCTTGTCGATCCGCGGCCACTTCTGCAGCCAGCCCTCCTGGTACGCGTCGGACGAGAGGCGGAAGAGGTTGTGCAGACCGGTCGCGTCGCGCGCCCAGATCGTCTTGTGCGTGTACCCACCGGACCCGGCGACGTCGTCGCGCTTCTGCTGCGGCTGCCCCCAGAACACCCGCTCCTTGGTACGGCGGGATCCCGGCGCGACGTACGCCTCGATGCCGATGATCGGCGTGATGCCGGCCTTGCCGGCCTGGTGGAAGAAGTCGTACGCACCGTGCAGGTTCCCGTGGTCCGAGATCGCGAGATGCGTCATACCCTGCTCGGCGCAGGCGGCGAACAGATCCTTCAGCCGCGCGGCCCCGTCGAGCAGCGAGTACTGCGTATGGACGTGCAGATGTGTGAACGAAGGCACTCGAGCTCCACAACCGTCAGTTGTCTGGAGCCCTCATCCAAGGCGCCGTGGGAGCGTGTGATCAAACAACCCGAGCGGCCGGTCCACAACTGCCGGTTGTACTGTCTGGTCCCGTGAATCTCGACAGCCTGCGGGCGTTCGTGGCCGTCGCCGAGGAAGGCCAGTTCCGGTACGCCGCGGATCGGTTGCGACTGAGTCAGCAGGCGGTGTCGAAACGGATCGCCGCCTTGGAGTCCTCGCTCGGCGTCACGCTCTTCGACCGCGTCCCGACCGGCGCGACACTGACGCCGCAGGGACGGCGGTTCCTGCCACACGCGCATGCCGTACTGATCGCCGCACGGCATGCGGTCGAGTCGGTGCAGAGCGAGGCGCGGCCGCTGCGCGTCGACATCCTCGGATCCAGGCTGCTGCCGGGAGTGATGATGCTCGACTTCCACCAGCGGCATCCGGAGATCGCGCTCAAGACGCTCGTACTGCGCGGTCTGGGCGCGGCGCTGCCGGCCTTGCTGTCGGGCGAGATCGATGCGACGTTCGCGTATCACCCGGAGCCGTTGCCGCCCGGGGTGGAGAGCACGGTCGCGTACCTCGAGCCGCACGAAGTGATCGTCGGCGCCGACCATGCACTCGCGCACCGGACCGCGGTCGCGGTGGACGAGTTGCGTCAGCACACGTTCTGGATCCCCGGGATCATCGACGGCAGCGAGTGGGGCGCGTTCTACCAGGAGCTGTCCGCGGAGTTCGGCCTGACGATCGACTCGACCGGGCCGAACTTCGGGTTCGAGGATCTGATCGGCACGATCGCCGAGTCGAAGTCGGTGATCACCTTCTGGGGCGAGCGGACGCGCGAGGCCGGGCCGTGGCCGCGTGGCCTGCGGAGGCTGCGGGTGGTGGATCCGACGCCCGTCTACCCGTGGTCGCTGATCTGGCTGAGCTCGAACAAGCATCCCGATCTGGCTGCGCTCATCGAGCACGTACGCCGGCAGCCGCAGCCCGACGTCGACGATCTCTGGCTGCCGAAGGCGCTGCGCTAGCTGCTTGCTTCTGGTGACGGGCGGGTCGGAGCACGACGACCGGCGGGCGGCGCTTTAGGATTTCGCGGTGACTGATCTCGACCCGTTCGGCGACCTCGACACCGCCGCTCTTCCGGAGCGGCAGCAGCGGATCCTGGTGGTGATCCGGGACTGGGTGACCCGGCACGGGTACCCGCCGAGCAGCCGGCAGATCGGCGACGCGGTCGGTCTGCGTTCCTCGTCGTCGGTGTCCAAGCACCTGGCCAGCCTCGAGGACAAGGGCTTCCTACGCCGCAGCCCGTCGGTGTCCCGGCCGATCGACGTCCGGATGTTCCTGCAGGAGTCCACGAGCCGCGACACGGGCGGCGAGAACGTTCCGGTCCCCGTGGTCGGCGACATCGCGGCCGGTACGCCGATCTCCGCGGTCGAGCACGTGGACGACGTACTGCAGCTCCCCCGTGGTCTGACCGGGCGGGGCAACGTGTTCGGCCTGCGGGTCCGCGGCGAGTCGATGATCGACGCGGCGATCTGCGACGGCGACATCGTCGTGGTCCGCCAGCAGTCCGAGGCGCACTCGGGCCAGATCGTCGCCGCGATGATCGACGAGGAGGCGACGGTGAAGGTCTACCGCCGCCGCAACGGCCACGTCTACCTCGAGCCGCGGAACCCGGCGTACGAGGTCATCGACGGCGACAACGCCACGATCCTCGGCATCGTCGTCTCCGTACTGCGCAGCGTCTAGCGCTCCAGGTTCGTCTTCTCGAGGTTCGTCTTCAGGCGGGCCAGGTTGTTTTGCATCTCCTTGCGGGACTGTGGCACGACCATCAGCGGTACGAGGACCTTGCCGATGCCGTGGCCCTCGAAGTCGAGGTCGATCGTGACCGTGCTCGCGGCGCGGTCGGCGATCGGCTCGACGGTCACGTTCACGGTCGCGCGGATCGGGCCGTCCTCGCCGCGGACCGCCCACGCGCGGGGCGGGTCGAAGACGGTCAGCCGGGACGTGACGTCGCGTTCACGGCCACCGATCTTGCGGCGGGTCAGGCACTTCGCGCCGATCACCGGTTCGCCGCCTTCGAGGTGGCCGCCGGTGACGTTCGCCTGCCATTCGGGGAAGTGGTCCGGGTCGGTGACGTAGGCGAACACCTCGTCCGCCGGGCGCTCGACCTCGACCTTCGTGACGATCGATCCCATCTCGGTTCTCCTTCGGCTCATCCTTGACTACTTGGCCAGGCGCTCGTGAAGCAGGTCCAGTTGCGCCGGGTTGGTGGTGAGCTCCGCGGCCCGCTCGTCGGCGGCATGCGCTTCGGCATCACGGCCGAGGTCGCGGAGGAACTGCGCCCGGGTGGCGTGGAACAGCGGATAGCTCTGCAGGTCGTCCAGCCGATCGAGCTCTTCGAGCGCCGGCGCCGTGCCGCGTACGTACGACAGCGCGATCGCCCGGTGCAGACAGGTGACCGAGCTCGGTTGGACGGTCAGGAGCATGTCGTACAGCACGAGGATCTGCGGCCAGTCGGTCTCGCCCCAGGTGGGCGCCTCGCTGTGGCAAGCGGCGATCGCGGCCTGCAGCTGGTACGGCGCCGGCGCGTGGAAACGCCGCGCCGTCCGGGTGAGCAGCGCGGTCGCGTCGGCGATCGCGGCGTGGTCCCACAACGTGCGGTCCTGATCCGCGAGCAGCACGAGGTGCGGTGTGAAGCGGGCCGCCGTACGGGCGCGGTGCAGGCGGATCAGGGCGAGCAGGCCGGCGACCTCGGGCTCGTTCGGGAGCAGGCCGTGCAGGAGCGCGGTCAGCCATTCGGCGTCGTCGACGAGGTCGCGGGAGTGCGCGCGTTCCGCCGTACTGGACAGGTAGCCCTCGTTGAAGAGCAGGTAGATGACCGTGAGTACTTCGGTGAGGCGCTCGGGCAGCTCGTCGTCGCGCGGGATCCGGTACGGGATGCCGGCGTCGGTGATCTTGCGTTTCGCCCGCGTGATGCGTTGCGCAACCGCGGACTCGGAGGCGAGGAACGCGGCAGCGATCTGCGCGGTCGTCAGTCCGCAGACCACGCGCAGGGTGAGCGCGACCTGAGCTTCCCGGGCGAGGGCCGGGTGGCAGCAGGTGAAGATCAACCGCAGCCGGTCGTCCACCGGCGGCTGCTCCAGTGGTTCGAGCAGAGCCAACTTGGCACGGTAGTTCTGCTGCCGCCGCAGTACGTCGAGACCGCGGCGCTTCGCGACCATGAAGAGCCACGCGTCCGGCCGCTCCGGGATCCCCTCGACCGGCCAGCGCTTGAGCGCGACCTCGACCGCGTCCTGGACCAGGTCCTCGGCGGCGGCGAAGTCGCCGAGCAACGAGACCAGGGCACCGGCCAACCGGCCCGCGTGGTCACGCACCACCCGGGCCAGCTCGTCCTGCGTCCTCACATCCGTCACATCACATCTCTTGGACCGGCCGGATCTCCACGACCGGGCAGCCCGGCCAGGTCTTCACCATCCGGAGCGCCTCGTCGAGGTCCTCCACGTCGATCTCGGTGAACCCGGACACCACTTCCTTGCCCTCGATGAACGGCCCGTCGGTGGTCAGCACCCCGCCGTCCAGCCGGACCGTGGTCGCGGACTCCGGACCCTGCAGCTTGTTGCCGCGGTTGGTGATCTTGTCGTTGTGATCGTCGAACCACTGGTAGATCCGCCGGTACGCCGCCTCCTTCTCGGCCGGCGCCTGCGCCGCGAACTCCTGCGCGAACTCCTCGGTCTCGATGAACATCAGCACGTACTTCACGGGTAAACCTCCTGGTGACAGTCTGGCTCAGGACGCGGGCAGGTTGGCGTAGAGATCGACACCGTTCCCGGACGGGTCGGCGACGGTCGCGTACCGCATCCCCCACGGCGCGTCGAACGGCTCCTGCAGGCTCTGGACGCCGGAGCTCACCAACTCGGCGTACGTCGAGTCGACCGCCGCGGGACCGTCGTACTCGAAGGTGAGGAACGTCCGGCCGAGCTTCGGCGGGGTCCAGCCCGCGGTGCTCTGGCTGCGCATCTCCTCGGTGTCGAGCATCAGGTGCAGGCCGTTCGGCAGGTCGCAGCCGGCGTGGTTGTCCGGCATGTACGGGTCCGGGACGAACTCCAGGCCGAGGCGGCGGTAGAACTCGATCGCCGCGCCGAGGTCGGACACGACGATGTCGATCGCTTTCACTGTGGTTGGCACGGTGGGTACTCCTTGGTGGTCGAACTGCTGACACCTTGGAGACGATCGGCGCAGGCCCTGATCCGACACGTCTGAGAAACTGGGCCGCATGAATCGACCGGTGTTCGCCCGGATGTACGCGCGGGTCCGCCCGTCACTGGACGAGGTCGGCGCTGCCGATCACCGACGGCGGCTGCTCGCCGGGGTCGCCGGACAGGTCGTCGAGGTCGGCGCGGGCGACGGCGGCAACTTCGCGTACTACCCCGCCGCAGTCGAGCGAGTGCTGGCCGTCGAGCCCGAACCGTTCCTGCGCGCCACCGCCCAGCGCGCCGCGTCCACCGCACCGGTGCGGGTCGAGGTCGTCGAGGGTACGGCGGACCGCCTGCCCGCGGGTGATGAGTCGGCCGACGTCGTCGTGGTGTCGCTGGTGCTCTGCTCGGTGCCTGACCAGTCGGCCGCGCTGGCCGAGGCTCGGCGGGTGCTTCGGCCCGGTGGTGAGCTGCGGTTCTACGAGCACGTCGCGGCCGAGGACGGGAGTCGGCTGGCGAAGGTGCAGAAGGTGATGGACGCGACGGTGTGGCCGTGGTTCGTGGGTGGCTGTCACACGCATCGCGACACCGCGGGCGCGATCACCGCGGCGGGGTTCGAGATCACGGAGCTGGATCAGTTCTCGTTCCCACCGGACCGGGCGACGCCGGCGAGCCCGCACATTCTCGGCCGGGCGGTCCGGCCGGTCAGTGCTAGTTAGTGGCGGCTAGTGATGGTTAGGCCCGTCGTCCGAGGATTTTCCGGACGTCCCGTCGCCTGAACCGTGCTTGCCCGAGGTCGACGTCGTGCCGGACGATGCCTTGCCCGAGGTCGACCTCGTGCTGGTTGGCGCCTTCGTGCGGTTCCCGCCTTTGTCGTCGCCTGGCTCGGCGGTCTTCGTCGCGCCGGGCGTACGCTTCCGGTCGCCGCCGTGATCGTCCGGCGTGGTGCGGGTCCGCGTCGGGGTGATCTGCTCGCTCTGCGGCGTGATCGTTTCGGGGGGTGGGAACCAGAGCGGTGCCGGCGAGTTGCCCGGCGTACCGGGGTCGAAGGCCGACCAGACGGCTGTCCCGCCCGCGACCAGCCCCGCGGCCGCGGCCAGTCCGAGGACGCCGGTGCCGACCCAGGCGAGGTAACGCCGCGAGCGGTGCGCCGGCTCGTCGGCCGCCTGTCCCGACTGCAGCACCACCGGGCGCCGACGCGGGTCTGCTGGCTTCTCGTCCATGGGTCGATCCTGGCCGAAGCGGCAGGCCCGGGACCATCGGACCTTGGTACTAGTACCTACTCGTCCCGCCGCTGCCGCTGGGACCAGAGGGCAGCCTGGGTGCGGTCGGTGACGCCGAGCCGCTGGTAGATGTTGGTGAGATGCGCCTTCACCGTGCGCTCGCTGATCCCGAGCCGCCGGGCGATCGTCTTGTTCGGCAGACCGGACCCGACCATGTCGAGGACCTCCTGCTCCCGGTCGGTCAGCTTCGTGTCCGGACCGGGCGACCGCCGATTCGTCAGCAGCACCCGCGCCGCCTTGGGGTCCAGCGGTGAACCACCCGACACGATCTCCCGGATCCCCGCCAGGATCACCTCGGGCTCACTGTGCTTCAACAGGTAGCCCTCGGCGCCCGCCTGGAGCGCGTCCAGGATCCGCGTCTGATCGCTGAACGAGGTCAGCACCAGCACATGCGCGTCCGGATTCGCGGTCACGATCCGCTCGGTCGCCGTGATCCCGTCCGTCTCCGGCATCGACAGGTCCATCAGTACGACGTCCGGCGCGAGGTCAGCCGCCATCGTGGCCGCCTCGGCGCCGTCACCGGCCGCGCCGACGAGCTCGATGTCGTCCGCCGTACCCAGCAACTGGGACAGGCCGGTCCGGACGATCGCGTGGTCGTCGGCAATCAGCACCCGGATCACCCGGCTCACACTGGCACCTCGGCTTCCACCCGTGTCCCTTGGCCGGGAGCGGCCCGGACGGTCAGTGTGCCACCCGACTCGGCGAGCAGGTCGCCGATCGAGCGTAGCCCGAGGTGCCCGTCGCTGCTGCGTTCCCCGAGCCGCGACTCGTCGAACCCGCGCCCGTCGTCGTCCACCACGAGCACCGCGCGACCGTCCTCACGGCCCGCCTTGATCAGCACCTCCCGCGCCCCACTGTGCGCGGCGACATTCCGTACGACTTCCTGCGCCGTACGGAACAGCAACGCCGCAGCGGCCGTCGGCAACGACTCCGCTCCATCAGTCTCCAGCCGGACCTGTACGCCGGTCCGCTCCAGCCCGGCCGCCAACTCGGCCAACGCCGATGCCAGCCCTTCCTCGGCCAGATTCGGCGGATAGATGTCCACCAGCAACGATCGCAGCGACCCGATGCTGCCCCGCAATCGCGAGGCACTGTCGGCGATCAACTCCGCCCGTTGTCCCTCGGTGGGCTGCCCCAGCCGCATGGCGTCCAGCGCGTAGTTCAACCCGGTCAGCTCCTGGACGACACCGTCGTGCAGCTCGCCCGCGATGCGCCGGCGTTCGGCGTCCGACGCGTCCACGGCGTGCTGCAGCAACCGCTCACGGTCCCGCTGCTGTCGCTGAACCCGCCGCGCCAGCGACCACGCGAACGGGATCTGCACCAGCTCCAGCACCAGCAACGCCCCGAGCGACGGCGGTGCGAACCGCTGCCACGCCGCCTGTCCCGCTTCGGTCACCGCCCGATATTCGAAGTACGCCTCGAACAGCATCGGCTGACCGTTGCTCGCGCGAACGCCGACGTACACCTCGAGGAGTTTCTGGTACGGGATCTCGAATTGGTTCTCGGGTCGGCTCAGGTCGCTGACCTCGGACGCGCTGCTGCCCTGCCGTTGCAAGGCCGCCTGCTCCTCGGCGCCGAGCGGGAACTGGCGGCCGATCAGTCGCGGCTCGTCGGAGTACACGATCTTCCCGTCGGCGTTCCACACCTTCACGCGGACCAGCGAACCCTGCAACACGTACTTCCGCATCGCCTCGTCGAACGACCGCAGCGCGGCCGGCTGACCGGCGACCACGGCGGCGTCCAGGCGCGGCTCGACCACGCCGCGGGCGGTCACGTACGTCACCTGGCGCGCGGACTCGGTCGCCTGCTCGACACCCGCCTGGCGGGCCACGAACGCGATCAAGGCCGCGAGTGAGAGCAGCACGATCAGGCCGGCGGCGGTGAAGCGCACCAGCAGCCCGACCGTCGAGATCGGGCCGCGGTCGGCGCGTCGAAGTCTCCCCATGGCAGGGATCGTAGGGTGCGCGCACCGGTCGGCGGCAGCCCGACAACGGTCGTAGTACCAAGGTGCACTACCGGAGCCGACCAACCGGCGGCGAGCGTTGGCGGCATGAAACTTCCGCTGTCGCTCGCCGTCGCCGGGCCCGCCGCACGAGCAGAGCTCCCCGCTCTCGCCACCGCGGCCGGCCTCGTCGTCGTCCGAGTCGGCGCGGTCCTCCTCCGCCCCTGGCCCCTCGCCCTGGCCGTCGACCATGCCTTCAGCCAGGAACCAACAGTTGATCCGCTGCTGGTACTCGCACTCGCGGCGGCTGCGAGCGTGTTGCTCTCGGCGATTGTCGGGCTACTCGACATGGCCAGCCTGCGGTCGGTCGAAGGGGCCGCCGAGCGGATCGGCGCCTCGCTGCGCGCCACCATGTTCCAGCGCACGATGACCCGCTCCCTGCGCTGGCACGACCGGATGCGCAGCGGCGAGCTCGTCACCAGGCTCACCACCGACGTCGGCCGCCTCCTCGACGCCGTGGTCGCGGTCACCACGTCCTTCCTCCCCGACGCGGTCATGCTCGCCGGCGTACTCGCCCTGCTCGTCGCGTTCGACCCGCAGCTGGCGCTCATCGGACTCACGGTCGCCCCCATCCTCGCCGTACTGGCGGTCCGCCAGCGCCGACGGATCCGCGCCGCGCAGCAGGACGCCCGGACCGAGGCCGGACGGTTGGCGGGAGCAACCACCGACCTGCTCCGCAACGTCCGCGCCGTCCAGGCGTTCGGCCGGATCGACCGCGCCGCCGCGATCTTCGGCACCCGCAACCGCGCCGTCCTCGACGTCGAGCTCCGCGCCATCGACGTCGACGCCCGCTGGACCCCGATGGCCGACGTCGTCCTCGCGGTCGGTGCCGCGCTCGTCCTGGTCGTCGGCGGCCGTCACGTCCTCACCGGAGCGCTGAGCGTCGGCGGCCTCCTCGTCGTACTGGCCTATCTCCGAGACCTCTACTCCCCCGTCCGCGGCCTCACTCGGCTGTCCGTCGTACTCGCCAAGGCCGGTGCCAGTGCCGTCCGAGTTCGCGACGTACTCGACTGCGACGAAGCCGTCCAGGACCGTTACGACGCCCGCCCGGCACCACGTCTCCGCTCCGGGATCCGCTTCGAGCGCGTGTCCTTCGGCTACGAACCCGGCCGCCCGGTCCTCGACCGTTTCGTCCTCGACGTCGCAGCCGGCGAGACCGTCTGTCTGCTCGGCCCGAGCGGCATCGGCAAGAGTACGGCGCTGCACCTCCTGCTCCGCCTGTACGACGTGGACGCCGGCCGGATCCTGATCGACGGCGTCGACCTCCGCGACTGCGACCAGCACAGCCTCCGCGACCGCTTCGCCTTCGTCCCGCAGGACCCGTGGCTGCTGGACGCGACCGTCGCCGAGAACATTGCGTTCGGCAACCAGAACGCGACCCGCGGTGGTGTCGTCGCCGCCGGCCGGGCCGCTCTGGTCGACGAGTTCGCGGACCGCTTGCCCTTCGGGTACGACACTCCGCTCGGCGAGGGCGGCGTACGGCTCTCCGGCGGTCAGCGTCGCCGGGTCGCGCTGGCCCGGGCCGCGGTCTCGTCCGCGCCGATGGTGCTGCTCGACGAGCCGACCGCCTCCCTCGACCCGGTCTCCGCGGCCGCCGTCATCGAGGCCATCCGGACCACCACCGCGCAGCGCACGGTGCTGATGGTCACCCACGATCGCGACCTGGCGGCGATCGCCGACCGGGTCGTCACGCTCGACCACGCACTCACCGGAAGGAGGTGAATTCCATGAAGCTCCAGGACACCCTGAGGATCAAGCCGGTCCTGCACCACGGCGGACGGTCCGGCAGCCGGTCGCGTTCGCGCAGCCGCAGCCGCAGCCGTTCCCGCAGCCGCTCGCGCGGCTGAACCCGCTGCTGATCCCCCAGCCTGCCGCCGGTGGACGACCACCGGCGGCAGGCTCATGCCGGCTCAGGGGGTGAGGTCCATCGCAGCGCGGCCGTCCGGGAAGTGGGTGGGGACGGATACCTGGTCGTGGACGATCATCCAGTGGCCGTCGACCTTCTGCCACGCGGCGGTCCAGCGGAGCCAGTAGTCGATCTTCCCGCCGGTGGCGAGCGCGGAGTTCATGTGATTCACGGCGTACACGACCGCCAACTCTCCGTCGACGAGCACCGTCAGATCGCGGACTTCGTACTCCAGCGGGAGCTTGAAGGCGGTGAAGACGAGCTCCCAGTTCTCCATCTTCTTCGCGGCACCCAGGTGCCGGAGCGGCGGCTGGATGTCGAACGAGACGATGTTCGGCGCGAAGATCGTCCGCAAGGTCTCCAGGTCACCGGTCCGTACGGCGGTGACGAGTGCGTCGACCCGTTCCCGGATGTCGACTTCGGCGATTGCGTTCTGTGTGGTCATGATCGGTACGACGGAACACGCCGGCGAACTGTCAGATCTCACACTCGCGCAGGCTGTCTCGTCGTCCGGGTATGAACGAGGAGAGGACCGACATGACGGACCCGGGTCTGAGCGCGATCATGAGCGAGCGGCGGCAGCTGATCAACCTCGCCTACCGGCTGCTCGGCTCGCTCGCCGACGCGGAGGACGTGGTCCAGGAGACCTACGCCCGCTGGTACGCGATGACGCCCGCCGAGCAGTCGGCGATCGACAACCCGGCCGCGTGGCTGACCAAGGTCGCCAGCCGGATCTGCCTCGACCTGCTCCGTTCCGCCCGCGCCCGGCGCGAGCGGTACGTCGGCGAGTGGATCCCCGAGCCGCTCCCGGAGAGCACCGAGTGGCACAGCGGCCCGACCGGCTCGGGTGAGCTGGCCGACCCGGCCGACCGGGTGACGCTCGACGAATCGGTGAACATGGCGTTCCTGGTCGTTCTCGACGCGATGACGCCGGCCGAGCGGGTGGCGTTCATCCTGCACGACGTGTTCCGGTACCCGTTCCCGGAGGTCGCCGAGATCGTCGGCCGGACGCCGGCGGCCTGCCGTCAGCTCGCGTCCTCGGCGCGGCGCCGGATCCGGGACGCGGAATCGCCGACGCCGCCGTCCGCGCGGCGGGCCGAGCTCGTCCGCGAGTTCAAGGCCGCCTGGGAGGCGACGGACATCGCCGCGCTGGTCACGCTGCTCGACCCGGATGTGCTGGCGACCGCCGACGGTGGCGGCGTGGTGACCGCCGCGCTCGAGCCGGTGCGCGGTGGCACGCAGGTCGCCGAGTACTTCACCGGTCTGCCGGTGTTCAACCTCGGACGCCAGATCGTCGAGCGGACGGTCAACGGTCAGCCGGGCCTGGTGATCGAGTTCGAGGGTGTCGTCGAGACCGTGATCGCGTTCGACGTCGCCGGCGACCAGATCACCAAGATCTGGGCGATCAGGAACCCGGAGAAGCTGCACCCCTGGACGCACTGACCAGCGTCATCACGGTCTCCTGGGCGCAGGCCTTGTTCACGCCGATCCCGCCGCGCGCACCGCGTTTGATCCAGCCCGCCACGTAGTGGCCCGGCCGGTCGACGACGGCGCCGCGGACGTTCGGTACGACGCCCCGCTGCACGTCGAACGGCAACCCGTCGACCGGCTGCCCGACGAACCCGATCGCGCTGAACAAGTTGCCCGCCGCAATCGTCTCGCCGGTGTCCAGCGTCAGCCCGTCCGCACCCCACCCGGTCGGCCGCGCGTTGTACCGCAGCTCGACCCGGTCACCGGCGGCGTCCAGTAACTCCCGCAACGCCGACTCCGTGTACGCCGCTTCCTCGGGCCCGCGCCGTCCGAGCAGCACGACCTCCTTGATCCCGCGCGCACCGAGCGCCCGCCGTACCTCAGGCGTCACGTCCATGGCGCGCAGCCGCTCCTCGTCACTCAGGAGCAGGCGTGCCAGATCGAGCGCGACGTTCCCGTTGCCGACGACGACTGCTCGCGGACCGATCAGTTCGACGGGCAACGTCGTACCCGGTCGTCCGTTGTACCAGGCAACGAACTGCTCGGCGGTGCACTCGCCCTCGAAGCCGAGTCGGCGGCTCTCATAAGCGCCGACGGCGTGGATCACCGCGTCGTACCCCGTCATCTCGGAGGCCTCGGTGCGCGGGCGCCAGCGGACCCGCGGGTGCTGCACGATCCGCTCGAAGGTGGAGATGATCTGCTTGGTCCGCGGATGATCCGGCGCAACACCGAACCGCACCAGCCCGCCGACGTGGTCGAACCGGTCGACGAGCGTCACCTCGGCCGTGGTCCGCAGCAACAGTTCACGTGTCGCGTACATCCCGGCCGGTCCCGCGCCGACGACCAGCACGCGTCGCGGGCCGCCGCCCCAGGTCTCGTACGTCGTCGGCTCCCACGCGTCCAGATCGAACGCGTTCAGCGGCTCCCGATCAGCGAAGTACGCCGCGTTCCGCTCGACGTCCTCGGGCGCTGACTGGTCGGCGGGCTGCGCCGCGTCGACCGGGCAGATATCGGCGCACGCACCGCAGTCGATGCAGGTCCGCGGATCGATGAACAGGCTGGCACCGGTCCCGAACCCGGGCTCGCCCGGCGACGGGTGGATGCTGTTCATCGGGCAGACCGCGACGCAGCTCGCGTCCGAGCAGCACTCCCCCGAGATCGCGTAGCTCACAGCAGCCCGGTCCGCCGATACACGCGGGCCGCGGCCGGCGTCAGCAGGCCGACCTCCCGGAGGAAGTCCATCAGGTTCGCGCAGCTGGTTCGCAGCAGCGACCGGTGGTGCTCGTTGCGCCGCGCTTCACGGACCGCGCGGTCGGGGTCCAGGCCGACGTTCTTGTACACCTCACGGCCCACCATGCTGGACACGATCATGTCCGCCGCGATCGCGATCACCAGCGCGCTCACCCAGCGCCGGCCGCGCGACGCACCGGCCAGCCGCTCGCGCGTCTCCTCGCGGGCGAACACCATGTGCCGCGACTCCTCGACCACGTGGATGTGGTTCACGGTGCGCACCATCGGCTCGACCCGGCGGTCGCGCATCCAGTCGCGCTGCATCACGTCGAGCACTTCCTCGGCGACCAGAATCGCGGCGTACGCCGACTCACCCGTGGCGATCGTCTTGAACGCGCGACCCAGCTCACGCGCCAACAGCCGCGGCCGGTACGCCGGCTCCACCAGCTTCTCGGTCGCGCGGGCGAACATGATCGAGTGCCGGCACTCGTCGGCGATCTCGGTCAGCGCCCACTGGAACTCCGCGCTCCGGGCCGGCTTGTCGTACACGTCGCGGAGGATCAGCTGCTGCAGGATCAGCTCGAACCAGATCCCGGTGGTGGCCACCGACGCCGACTCGTGCCGGGTCAGCTCCCGCCGCTGCTCCTCGGACAGCTCGTCCCAGTACGGCGTCCCGTAGAGCGTGCTCCACTCCGGGGACAACCCGTACCCGTCGCCGACCGGCGCGTCCCAGTCGATCTCCGTCTCGGGATCCCGCGACAACCGGGTCGCGGATCCCAGCAACCGCTGCGCGGTCTGGTCCATCGCTCACCTCCGGCGATATGACATCGTCTATGTAACATAACTGATGTACCCAAAATCTGTCGAGATGCACATCTCTGTAACGCGCGCTACATTGAGCGCTGTGACGGATCGATGGCTGGTACTCCTCGTACGCATCCCGGCGGAACCCTCGCGGCATCGCGTGGCCGTGTGGCGCGAGCTCCGGAAGGCGGGCGCGCTGTCGCTCGGCCAAGGCGTCTGGGCGGTTCCGGAGCTCCCCGTCTTCGAGGCCGCGGTGCAGCGGACGACCGAGCTGGTCGCCCGTGCCGAGGGCGAGGTGACGATGCTCGAGGCGGCCGGCAAGGACGCCGCCGACGGCGCTCGCCTGCGCGGCCTGTACGACGAGGCGCGGCGCGCGGACTGGACCGAGTTCCTCGCCGACTGCACGAAGTTCGAGGCCGAGATCGCCAAGGAGATCCGGATCGAGAAGTTCACCCTCGCCGAGCTCGAGGAGGAGGAACAGAGTCTCGAACGCCTCCGCCGCTGGCACCGCGACCTGACCAGCCGCGACGTCTTCGGTACGCCGCAAGCCGCCGAGTCGACCGCCCGGCTCAAGGACTGCGCCGCCCGCTGCGAGGAGTACGCCGAACTCGTGTTCCGCGCACTGCACCAACTCCCGGGAGAAGCGCAGTGAAGACGATGTGGCCGCTCTACGCGGCAGGCTTCACCACGGCCTTCGGCGCGCACGCGATTGCGGCGAATCTCGGCGGCTCGTCGTCCGACGCCGTCACCTCACTGCTCACCCTCGGCTTCCTGCTCGCGTTGTACGACGGCGCCGAGGTGCTGCTCAAGCCTGTGTTCGGCACGATCGCGGACCGGGTCGGCGCGCGGCCGGTGCTGCTCTTCGGACTGGTCGGCTTCGCCGTTGCCTCCAGCACCTATGTGATCGCGGACCGGCCCGGCTGGTTGTGGGTAGCGCGACTCGGTCAGGGCGCGGCGGCCTCGGCCTTCTCCCCCGCCGCGTCGGCGATGGTCGCCCGGTTGAACCCGGCGGCGAAGCACGGCCGGGCCTTCGGGAGCTACGGGTTCTACAAGAGCCTCGGGTACACGGCCGGTCCGTTGCTCGGTGGCGCGTTGGTGTGGCTCGGTGGATTCCGGCTGCTGTTCGGTGTGATGACTGTTCTTGCCATCGGTGTCGCGGTCTGGGCGCTGATCGTCGTACCCGTGGTGCCGCCGTTGCCGAAGACTCGACAGACGGTGTTGGATCTCGCGAAGCGGATCACGGATCCGGTGTTCTTGCGGCCGACCGCAGCGCTGGCGGCAGCGACTGCCGCGTTGTCGGTCGGGGTCGGGTTCCTGCCGGTCACCGGCGCTTCGGACGGGCTCGGGACCATCGCCACCGGGGCAGCGGTCTCGTTGCTTGCCGCGACGGCAGCGATCGTGCAGCCCCGGACCGGGCGCGCGCTCGACGCGGGCAAGTTGTCGTTGCAGAAAGGAATCGCACTCGGGCTTGGCCTCGCCGCGGCCGGCTTCGTCTGCGCGGCCCTGCCGGGTGTGGTGTTCCTGTTGATCGCGGCCGCGTTGATCGGGGCGGGAACCGGCGTCATCACGCCGCTCGGCTTCGCGGCGCTGGCGTCGAGTACGCCGCCCGAGCGGCTCGGGCAGACGATGGGCACCGCGGAACTCGGGCGTGAGCTCGGCGACGCGGGCGGTCCGATCCTGGTCGCTGCGGTCGCGACGATCGCCGTACTGGAAGTCGGTTACCTGGCGCTCGCCGGACTGCTGCTGCTCGGGCTGTTCATACTCCGCCCGGCACGAAACTGAACAGGCTCTGACCCTTCACCAGCGGCTGCGGTACGCCGGTGAAACGGTGCACGCCGACGCCGAACCCGGTGTCGGCGTCCGACAGCCACACCTGCTCGAACCCGCGCGCCTCGAACCACTCACAGATCGTCGGCACCAGATCGGGCTCCCCGCGGTGGCGGGTCCAGATCACCGTGGCGCCGGTCCGGCAGAACTGCGGAGCCGAGTCGATGGTGCGCCGGATGTCGTCGGCGTTGATGTTGCCGAAGATCCCGCAGAGCAGGACCAGTTCGGCCGGCACCAGGCCGTCGTAGTGATCGGTCAGCGAGGCGTCGCCGGTCACCACGTCGACGTACTCCAGGCCCGCCGCTCGTTCGCGGGCGGACGCTGCGAGATCAGGATCCAGCTCGACGAGCCGCGCCCGTACCTCGGCACCCCGCGGATGAGCAGACAGTACGTCGAGAAGGTCGCGCCCCTGCCCCGCACACAGGCTGACCACTGGGACCGGACCCGCCGGCGCGCGATCGAGCGCCATCCGGATCTGCTCCTGCACGGCCTCCAACCGCCGCGACAACGCCGACTCGGGATCCTCGTACGCCTGATGCCACGCGCGCCAGTCCATGTCAGGAAACATTAGGCCGCCCGAAGCTCAACCGCTGACCTCCTTTCGGCGCCCGCTGTGCGGATCTGTAATCTCACGGTGACAGACAGGCAGGAACTTCTGGGACCGATGCATAGTTGTCCTTGAGGGACCTGGGGGCGAGTGGAGGAGAGTCATGGCACGGCGCGTCGAACAGAAGGCTGCGGCCCGTGAGCGCATCGCGGCGCAGCTGGCGGCTCAGCAGCAGGCGGAGCGCCGACGACGCCTCCTGCTCGCGGTCGGCGCCGTCGTGCTGGTGGTGGTGATCGTCGGCGGGCTGATCACGATCCGGCTGGCCGGCGGCGGGAAGAAGACCGCGACCGGCGCGTCCGGTTCCGCCGACGCCGGTCTCGTCACCGCGCTCTCCTCGATCCCGGACTCGACGTTCGCCGCGGTCGGCACCGAGGGCGTCCAGGCCACGCCGTCCGCGATCACCGCGCCGCCGCTGACCGCCGACGGCAAGCCGAAGGTGCTCTACATCGGCGCCGAGTTCTGCCCGTACTGCGCCGCCGAGCGCTGGCCGGTCTCGGTCGCGCTGTCCCGGTTCGGCACCTTCAGCAACCTCGGGACGACGCACTCGTCCGGGAGCGACGTCTTCCCGAACACGGCGACGCTGTCGTTCCACGGAGCGACGTACACGAGTCAGTACGTCGCGTTCACGGGTGTCGAGACGACGACCAACGAGCAGGTCGGGAACGGGTACAAGCCGCTCGACACACCGACGGCCGAGGACCAGAAGACGTTCGACACGTACAACAAGCCGCCGTACGTCTCGAGTGACGGGTCGATCCCGTTCGTGGATCTCGGCGGGAAGTACGTGTCCTCCGGGGCGACGTACAGTCCGCAGGTCCTGGCCGGGAAGTCGCAGACCGAGATCGCGAACGCGCTCAAGGACCCGTCGAGCCCGATCGCGAAGGCCGTGATCGCCTCCGCGAACGTCTACACCGCCGCGATCTGCAAGATGACGAACAACCAGCCCGCCAAGGTCTGCTCGACCGAGGCCATCACCGCCGCGGCCTCGAAGCTCGGCACCGGGAAGAGCTGACGTGAGCGACACGGCACAACGGTCCTCCCAGACCTCGTCCACCGGTCTGGGAGTCATCCCGTGGGCGACCCTGCTGGTGTCACTGGCCGGCGTCGCGGTCGCGGCGTACCTGACGTATGAGCACTTCACCGCGGGTACGACGCTCGCGTGCCCGGATACCGGCGTGGTCAACTGCGCCAAGGTCACCAGCAGCCAGTACTCCAAGCTGTTCGGCATCCCGGTCGCGCTCCTCGGGCTCGCGTTCTTCGTCGGCATGACCGCGCTGTCGCTCCCCCCGATGTGGCGCACCTCGTCCCCCTGGCCGGGCCGCCTACGCCTGGCCGGCGTCCTCGCCGGCGTCGTCTTCGTCTGCTACCTGATCTGGGCCGAGCTCTTCCAGATCGACGCCATCTGCCTGTGGTGCACCGTCGTCCACGCCCTCACCCTCGTCCTCTTCGCCTTGGTCATCATCCGCCAGGCACTGATCCCACCCACGTCATGAATTAGCCCCGGGCGGGTACCGGACCGGTATGCGATGGCTGAGACTCCGGGGGCTGCTGCTCGCGAACCTCGTCTTGTTCCTGGGGTTCCTGATCGGGCTCATGTTCGTGGGTCACGCCCAGCAGAACGCCGAGCTCACCTCTCACGGCCGGGCCGCGGAGAGCCTGACGCAGTACCTGGGCTCGTCGTCGTTCGGCGAAGCGGTCTTCGAGAACTGGGAGTCCGAGTTCCTGCAGATGTTCATGTACGTCCTGCTCACGGCGTACCTCGTGCAGAAAGGCTCCGCCGAGTCGCGCCCCCTCGACGAGCCGGCACCGCAAGACGCGGATCCCCGCGACCACCGCGCCGACCGCGACGCACCCTGGCCGGTACGACGTGGTTCCGCAGTAGTCCTGAAGCTGTACGAGAACTCGCTGGCGATCGCCTTCGGGCTCGCGTTCCTGCTGTCCATCTGGTTGCACGCGGCCACCGGCGCGGCGGCGTACAGCCAGGACCAGGAGTTGCACGGGGGCGGTGCGGTGACGACCTGGCAGTACCTCGGGACTTCGCAGTTCTGGTACGAGTCGCTGCAGAACTGGCAGAGTGAGTTCCTAGCGGTGGCGGCGATCATCGGTGGGTCGGTCTACCTGCGGCAGCGACGGTCGGCGCAGTCGAAGCCGGTGCATGCGGCGCACTCCGAAACGGGTGGGTGATGAACAAGTACGCCGGGGCTGAGGAGTGGGTACCGCGGGACGGTGGGATGCGGAAGGTCCGCGCCGTCATCGGGGATTGTCGCGGGTGCGACCTGTGGGAGGACGCCGAGCAGGCGGTGCCGGGTGAAGGGCCGGTGCGGGCGCGGATGATGCTCGTCGGCGAGACGCCTGGGGATCACGAGGACAAGGAAGGGCACGTCTTCGTGGGGCCGGCCGGGCACCTGCTGGACAAGGCGCTCGTGGAGGCGGGGATCGAGCGGTCGGAGGTCTATCTGACCAACGCCGTGAAGCACTTCCGGTTCGAGCGGGACGGGAAGCGGCGGATCCACAAGACCCCGGCCGCCGGGCAGATCGTTGCCTGCTCCCCCTGGTTGCATCGCGAACTGGAGATCGTGAAGCCGGACGTCGTGGTGGTGATGGGCGCGGTCGCCGCGCGGGCATTGCTGGGTACGAGCTTCCGGGTCACGCAGCACCGCGGTGAACGCGTCGAGCTCGCGGACGGGCGCGCGGCCGTCGCGACGGTGCACCCATCGGCCGTCGTACGGTCTCAGGAGTTCCGTCGCGACCTCGAGCGGTTCGTCACAGACCTCCGAGGTGCGGCCGCGCTTCTCGAGTAGCCCAGCGCCACTCGCGGACCTCTGGGAGGTCCTCGCCGTACCGCGTCACGTACGTGTGATGACGGGTGCGCTGGTCGGCGAGGTACTGCCGAGTCGTCACCGCGCGCGAGCCGAGGGACGGCACCCGGTCGATCACGTCCATCGCGAGGTGGTAGCGATCGAGGTTGTTGCGGACGGTCATGTCGAACGGCGTGGTCGTCGTACCTTCCTCGATGTAGCCGCGGACGTGCAGGTTGGCGTGCCCGTGCCGGCGGTAGGTGAGGCGATGGATCAGCCACGGGTAACCGTGGTACGCGAAGATCACCGGCTTGTCCGTGGTGAACAGCGCGTCGTACTCCGCGTCCGGCAACCCGTGCGGATGGTCGGTCGGGTCCTGCAACCGCATCAGGTCGACAACGTTCACGACCCGGATCCGCAGCTCCGGCAACTGCTCGCGAAGCAGGTCGACCGCCGCGAGCGTCTCCAGCGTCGGCACGTCGCCCGCGCACGCCATCACCACATCGGGTTCGCCCTCGTCGTTGCTGGCGAAGTCCCAGACGCCGACGCCCCGCGCACAGTGCAGCGCGGCCTCGTCCCAGCTCAGCCAGTTCGGCTGCGGTTGCTTGCCGGCGACAACGACATTGATGTAGTTCCGGGTCCGCAGGCAGTGGTCCATCGTGGACAGCAGCGTGTTCGTGTCCGGCGGCAGATAGACGCGGACGACCTCCGCCTTCTTGTTCACCACGTGGTCGATGAACCCGGGATCCTGATGCGAGAACCCGTTGTGGTCCTGACGCCACACATGCGACGTGAGCAGGTAGTTCAGCGACGGCACCGGACGCCGCCACTCGAGCCGGTTGATCGTCTTCAGCCACTTCGCGTGCTGGTTCACCATCGAGTCGACGATGTGCACGAACGCCTCGTACGACGAGAACAGCCCGTGTCGCCCGGTCAGCAGATAACCCTCCAGCCACCCCTGACAGGTGTGCTCGCTGAGGATCTCCAGCACCCGGCCGTCGGCCGCGAGGTGGTTGTCGCCGTCCCGCCGCTCGGCCAGCCACCGCTTGCCCGTCTCCTCGTACACCGCCCCGAGCCGGTTCGACTCGGTCTCGTCCGGGCCGAAGAGCCGCAGATTGTCCGGGTTCCGCCGGAACGCGTCCCGCAGGAACGCCCCGAACACCTTCGTCGGCTCCCCGTCGTCCGCCCCCGGCACAGCCACCGGTACGGCGTACTCCTCGACCGCGGGCAACTCGAGATCCCGGCTCAGCACCCCGCCGTTCGCGTGCGGACTCGCTCCCATCCGACGTGCCGGATCGGGGACCAACTCCGTCAGGCCGGCGACCGGACGCCCGTCGTCGTCGAACAGGTCCTCCGGACGGTAGCTGCGGAGCCAGGACTCCAGTTGGTGCAGATGGTCCTGGTTCGTCCGCACGCCGGACAGCGGGACCTGATGCGACCGCCAGGTGTCCTCGACCTGCTGGCCGTCCACGGTGTGCGGACCGGTCCAGCCCTTCGGGGTGCGCAGCACGATCATCGGCCACGCCGGCCGCTCCGGCGTACCCGCCGCCGACCGGGCCTCGCGCTGGATCTCGTCGATCCGGTCGAAGCAGGTGTCCAGCGTCGCCGCGATCGCCTGATGAACCGTCGCCGGGTCCGAGCCTTCGACCAGGTGCGGCTCGTACCCGTATCCGCGCATCAGCGCCGACAGCTCCTCGTCCCCGATCCGCGCGAGTGCCGCCGGGTTCGCGATCTTGTACCCGTTCAGGTGCAGGATCGGCAGGACGGCGCCGTCGCGCGCCGGGTTCAAGAACTTGTTCGAGTGCCAGGACGCCGCGAGCGGTCCCGTCTCTGCCTCGCCGTCGCCCACCACACAGGCCACCACGAGGTCCGGGTTGTCCGCGGCGGCGCCGTACGCGTGACTCAGCGAGTACCCGAGCTCGCCACCCTCGTTGATCGACCCCGGCACGTCTGCCGCGACGTGACTCGGTACGCCGCCCGGGAACGAGAACTGTTTGAACAGCCGCCCCATCCCCAGCTCGTCCTGTGTCGTGTTCGGGTACGCCGCCGTCCAGCTGCCCTCGAGCCAGGTGTTCGCCACCAAGGCCGGCCCGCCGTGCCCGGGCCCGGTCACGAACAGCACGTCGCGGTCACGCTGCCGGATCACCCGGTTGAGGTGCGCGTAGATGAGGTTCAGCCCCGGCGTCGTACCCCAGTGCCCGAGCAGTCGCGGCTTGACGTGCTCCGGTCGCAGCGGCTCCCGGAGCAGTGGATTGGCGAGCAGATAGATCTGCCCGACGGACAGGTAATTGGCGGCCCGCCAGTACGCGTCGAGGGCCTGCAACTCGTCGTCACCCAGCGGTTTTCCGTCGATCTGCTCCACTGTCGACCCCTCGCGATGTGGGGAGCTTTCCGGTGCGCCGACCCTGGTACCCGATCCCGGTCTGCAACATTCAGGCTAGTGCGGGTAGAGTTGCTTCTCGATCGCGCACACAGGAGCGGTGCATTCTGAGCCGTGTTCCTGGGGGACCCTCTGGACGGCTCCGCGCGGCGTTTCGCCGGCGGGTCGGTTCTCGTGCGGTCTGGCATTCCGCCATGGCTCGGCCGTGGCACGACACAGGAGGAAATGTTGGCCCGACGAGGTCAGCGCCAGCCCGGCGCTACCCGTTCCGCACCCCGTCGCAAGCGGCGCGTCCGCGACGGTGAGTCAGACGGTCTGATCCAGGTCCTCGCACAGGCCGTGCGCGAGGTCGAGTCCGCGGTTACCCGGGGCGCGACCAAGCCGTCGACCCGGACGAAGTTCCAGATCGTCGCCCTGCTGGTCCGCGAGGAGCGGGCCCGGGTGAACGCGGCCGAGTCCGCCACCGAGGCGTACCGCACCGAGCAGCTTCGGAGGCTGGACGGGATCGCCACGATCCTGGCCAAGACCGCCGCGCTCGAGCCGTCGCTGCTCGGTCTGCTGGCCGAGGACGCGGTGCTCTCCGAGGCGGCTGCCGCGCTCAAGCGGCAGATGCTCGAGGACGCCGGCCTGGAGGCCCCCGAGGAGCCGGAGCCGGTGCAACCGGTCGCTCCCCAGGACACGCAGACTCGCCGGGTGGTGCCGCAGGCGGTGGTCTCACGGCAGCTCGCGAACCCGTTCCTCGCCCCGGACTTCTCGGCCCCGCCGTCCCGGCCGGCCCGCCCCGGGCGGCTGGCGGGCTGGGAGCTGATCGGCCCGCTGTTGCGCTCCTTCGAGCAGGCGGCCGCCTCGGCGAGCATGAGCCTGCCCGACCCGACCTCGCTCCGGCTGACCGGTGGGATCGACGCGCTCCGCCTCCGCGGCCTGGAGTTGATGCCGCACCAGGCCGGCCTGGTCGCGGCCGCCGCCGACGGTCACCGGACGTTCCTGCTCGCCGATGAGCCCGGCCTCGGCAAGACCGCCCAGGCGCTGCTCGCCGCGCAGGCCGCCGAGGCCTACCCGCTGCTCGCCGTCGTCCCGAACGTCGTGAAGACGAACTGGGCCCGCGAGGCCGGCCTCTGGACGCCCCGCCGTACGCCGACTGTGATCCACGGTGACGGGGACTCGATCGACGGGTTCGCGGACATCGTCGTGGTGAACTACGAGGTGCTCGACCGGCACGTCGGCTGGCTCGGCGACCTCGGCTTCCGCGGCATGGTGGTGGACGAGGCGCACTTCATCAAGAACAAGAAGTCGCAACGGTCCCGCAACGTGCTCGAGCTGGCCAACCGGCTCCGGACCCGGACCGCCCGGCCGCTGCTGATGGCCCTCACCGGTACGCCGCTGATCAACTCGATCGAGGACTTCACCGCGATCTGGGAGTTCCTCGGCTGGGTCGACGAGAAGTCGCCGCGGTCCGAGCTGATGGAGAAGCTCGACGCGACCGAACTGACCCCGGCCGACCCGGGCTTCGCGGCCGCCGCGCGGGCCAGCGTGATCGACATGGGCATCATCCGCCGCCGCAAGGTGGACGTCGCCGCGGACATCCCGGCCCGCCGGATCGCCGACCTGCCGGTCGAGCTGGACGGCGCCGTCGGCCGCTCGATCCGGGCCGCCGAGCGCGAGCTCGCCGATCGGCTGGTGGCGCGCTACCAGACCGCTCTGGAGACCCGCCGCTCCGGCGTCACGGTCGAGGGTGTCGACCACGACCTGGTTCGTCAGGTGGCGAGCTGGGAGCGAGCCGAGATGGCCGCCAAGAAGACCGGCGACAACGTGTTCAGTCTGTTCCGCCGGATCGGTCAGGCGAAGGCCGGACTGGCCGCGGACTACGCGGCGCAGCTCGCGCAGAACGTCGGCAAGGTGGTGTTCTTCGCCCGGCACATCGAGGTGATGGACACCGCCGAGGAACTGTTCGCCGAGCGCGGCATCCAGTACTCGTCGATCCGCGGCGACCAGACCGCGAGGACCCGGCAGAAGAACATCGATGCCTTCGTCAAGGATCCCGACGTGTCGATCGCGGTCTGCTCGCTGCTCACCGCGGGCGTCGGCCTGAACCTCCAGGTCGCGTCGAACGTCGTGCTCGCCGAGCTGTCCTGGACGAACGCCGAGCAGACCCAGGCGATCGACCGGGTGCACCGGATCGGTCAGGACGAGCCGGTCACCGCGTGGCGGATCATCGCCGCGCAGACCATCGACACGCGGATCGCCGACCTGATCGACGCCAAGGCCGGCCTGGCCGCGATGGCCCTCGACGGCTCCGACGAAGAGGTCGGCTCCTCGGCCGACTTCCAGCTCGAGGCGCTGATCGCCCTGCTCACCCAGGCGCTGGAGCCCTCAGCCTGACAGCTCGCCCACCGGCAACTCGACACCGACGGTGTTGGTTGCCGGTGCGAGCGGGCAGGTCCAGTCCGGGCTGTACGCGCACGATGCGTTGTAGGTGAAGTTCAGGTCGACGACGAGGTGACCTGCGCGCAGGTCGCCACCGAGGTCGGCACCCTTGACCGTGTCGATCAGATAGCGACCACCGCCGTACGTCGACTTGCCGGCCAGCGCGTCCTTCACCGGGACGAACAGCCCACCGCCGTACGACTCGAGCCACCAGACGTCCAGATCCCCCACCGCGGGCAGGTGCAGTACGCCGACCCGCGAGAACGGGATCACCCCGTCGGTGGCCGACACGAACTCCCACTCGAACGGCTCGACGTCGGCGTCGATCTCCGCGTCGAACCGCAACTCCGGCCGGTACGGCGCGACCCGCGCACCGGCGTACGCCGAGCGGTCCTCGGGTGGGACCGGTGAGGCGGGGTGGTTGGTCAGCAGGTCGTCGCGGCCCGCTCGCCACAGCTCGTGGGCGACGGCCGGATCGGACTCGTCCCGGACGGACCGGTAGAGCGCGAACACCTGCCGCCGCCAGTCGGCCACGGCCAGCGCGGGTGCCCTGAATTCCACGGTGTCTCCTGTCAGCTCTTGATCGCCTCGCCGGACTTCACCCAGTTGCGGTGCAGGCGGTCGAGGTACGACGACGCCTGGGGACCGGCCTTCCGGCCGCGGGCGAAGATCCGCATGTTCCCGCCACCGGCGTTGTAGCCGAGGGCAAGCAATTCGTCCTTCGTGTAGAGGTCGGCGCGCTTGCTCGGGATGCGCTTCGCGAGATCGTGCAGGTGCCACGCCGCGGCCTCGATCGCCAGCGCGGGGTTGTCCGGCAGCTCGTCCCACCTGCGCTTGGCGAAGTCCCGGCCGCGTTTCGTCTCGTCGAACGCCGCCTCGTGCATGTTCGCGATCCCGAACGCCGGGTCCGAGTCGACCTCGGCCCACTGCCGCTCGAACTTCGGGTCGTGCGGCTTGTAGTCCTCGTTGTACAGGATCGCCATCAGCAGCTGCGGGTTGATCCCGGCCGCCTTGGCGTAGCGGCGTACCTGCGGCGCGAAGTGTGCCGGGTCGTAGTCGTCGTACCAGGGCTTCGCGCTCGTCTTGGTGGGTGATGGCTTCACCACAGGCGGTGGTGAGGTCTTCGGCGCCGCGGCCGGCTTGGTGGTCTCGGACTGGTCCGAGCAGGCTGCCCAGACGCCGACCAGGAGCACTCCCACGGCCACCCATGACCAGCGCTTCGGCACCTGCACCTCTCCAAACTTATCCGTAGGACGAACACCGGCCTGTCCGCAGAACGCCAATTCTGCGGCAATAGGCCGGATTCGCGCGTGCGCCCCACACCGTCGACGCATGATTAGCACCACGGCGGCCCGACGGCGGGCACTTCCGCCGCCAGGCTGCCAGGAGAAAGAGATGACCTTGATCGACCCGGTGAACGACACCGATGCGTCGGCCTTCGCGCGGCTCGCGGTCGAGCTGCACGACGCACCCGGGATCGAGGAGACCCTGGACGCGGTCGTCCAGTTCGCTCTCCAGGCGCTGAACTGCACGTACGCCGGTGTCGTCTTCTCCAGCCGTGGCTCGCGGACGGAGATCGCGGCCGTGACGGATCCGGTGGTCGCGGAGGTGTACGAGCTGCAGATCAGCAGCCAGGACGGTCCGCTCGTCACGTCCCTGCGTCTCGGATCGCCGGTCTTGATCCGCGACACCGGCACCGACGACCGCTGGCCGCTCTGGGCCTCCAAAGTCGCCGCACTGGGCGTGCGGAGCGTCCTCGACGTACCGCTGGTGACCGGTCAGGAGCAGTACCGGACGGTCGGCGTGCTCGGGCTCTACAGTCCGCTCCCGGACGCGTTCACGGCCGACGACGAGGCGGTGGCGCACATCCTCGCCCGGCACGCTTCGGTCGCACTCGCGTCCGCGAAGCACGAGGCGACGCTGGCGCAGGCGGTCGACGCGCGGAAGCTCGTCGGTCAGGCGATGGGCATCCTGATGGAGCGCTTCGACGTCGACGCCGACCGCGCGTTCGCGATCCTGAAGCGGTACTCGCAGGACACCAACACGAAGCTGCGGGACGTCGCCCAGCAGCTCATCGACACCCGGAAGCTGCCCTAACGATCCAGCGTCGCACTCGGCAGTTCGCCGTAGACGTCGTGGTACGCCGCGGACATCCGCCCGTGATGGTGGAAGCCCCAGCGGGCCGCGACGCCGGCGACGGTGCACTCCGCCGGGTCGGCAGCGAGCAGGTCGGCCCGCACCTGTTCCAGCCGGAGGCGCCGCAGGTACGCGAGGGGCGACGTACCGAGGTGTCGCTGGAACGCAGTCTGCACGGCGCGCACGGAGACTCCGGCGAAGGTTGCGATGTCCGAGACGTCGATGGCTTTGTCCAGATTCGACTCGATGAATGCCACAGCGCGCTTGATCGTCGCCGGGCGGGCATCCCGGCTGTCCGCTCTGTGGTCAGGCGTCGCAGTATTTGGAAATGCCTCCAGCACACTGGCGGCGAGCAAATGCGAGACCGACGCGACCAGCAATGGTGACGACTGGACGGCGGGATTCGGCAGCACGTGGTCGCCCAGATAGGCGATCGTCCGGGACAGGTGCCGCGCCGCCTCCCGCGAGCGCGGCCGGTGCGCGACCAGCCGGACCGGCGCGTTGTCCCGGCGGTTGACGCCGGCCACCCGAGTCAGCAGCGACTCGTCGAACATCGTGATCGTGTACGCCGACCTGCGCACCGTCCCGGCGTACGGCTTGTCCGGCGGGGCGAAGTACGCGAGGTCCCCTGGGTGGAACTCGTCCCGCCAGCCGTCGGTCGCGTGGTCGCCGATGCTCCCGGAGTGGACCTCGCACAGGCAGATCTTGCCGAGCGGATTCGCGTCGTAGCTCATCTCGAAACCGATCTCGATCCGGTCGATGCTGATCGACTCGGCGGCCGCCCGCGAGATCCGCGCCCGGACGTCTTTCGGCGTACCGCCGATCTGCATTTTCGTGTACGCCCGGTTCAGGAATTCCTCGGTCCGCCCCAGGTCCCGGCTTTCGAAGATCACCGACTCCATGGGCACATCTTGGCACTGCCGCCGGCGGATTTCACGACAATGCGCGTGGCCCCCGGTTCGCGTGAACCGGGGGCCACTCAAGGTAGCCGGCCGACTACTTCCCCTGCAGGACGTCGAACAGGTGGGTGTGGTCGTTGGTGCCGAGAACGGCGTCCGCGCCCGGGCCGTTGGCCCAGACCGGAACGACCGCCCCGGTGTGCTGCTGGCTCGGACCGGCCGCGACCGGGGCCTTGCCGTCGCCGCCGAAGCCGGCGGTGCCGTAGGTCAGCGTCAGGGTCTGACCGTCCTTCGTGGTCAAGTTGGTCGAGTAGCCGGTCGGCAGACCGGTGCCGGAGGCGTCCTCGCCGACGATCTGGCTGGTGTGCGAGTGGTCGGCGGTGACGACGATCAGCGTGTCCGGGTGCGTCTTCTGGTAGTCGAACGCGACACCGATCGCCTTGTCGAAGTTCACCGTCTCACCGATCTGGCCGCAGGCGTTGGTGGCGTGGTCCTGCTTGTCGATCGAGGCGCCCTCGACCTGCAGGAAGAAGCCCTTCTTGTTCTCCAGCAGGCCGATCGCCTTCGAGGTCATGTCGGCGAGGCTCGGCTCGGTCGACGGACGCTGGTTCTCCTGGCAGGACTGCGGCGCAGCACCCTTGCCGAGGGCCGCGGACGGGCCGCTCCACTCCAGCGACATGTTGCTCTTGTTGAACAGGCCGAGCACCGGCTTGTCACCCTTGACCGACTTCAGTCCGGCCGCGTCGGTGACGTACTGGATGCCGTTCGCCTTGGCCTGGTCGACCACCGTCTTGCCGGCGTACGGGCCGCCGGTGATCTGCTGCTCGAACCGCGCCCGGCCACCACCGAGCAGTACGTCGACCTTGTGGTCCACCTCCTGCTCCGCGATCGAGCCGAGACCGCCGGCCGCCTTGGTCTCCTTCGCGCAGTTGGCCATGTCGGCCGGGCCCTGGCAGCCGCGCAGCGACATGTGCGAGGCGAGCACCGCCGGGGTCGCGTCGGTGATCTCCGCGGTGGAGACGTCGCCGACCTTCAGGCCGCGCTTCTGCGCCAGCTCGAGCACGGTCTGGTAGTTCGTACCCGGGACGTTCTCGGCGCTGCTCGGGCCCTGCGAGATCCGCTCGTCGATCGTCTTCTTGCCGGTCGCCCAGCTCGAGCCGGTCGACGCCGAGTCCGGGTCGTAGTCCGGCAGGTACGGCGCCTTCGCGGCCGGCTTCACCGACCACGTGGTGTCGAACCCGGTGTAGCGGGCCCGGTCCACGTTCAGCTTGTTCCGGACACCCTGGTAGTACCGGGCGGCGGTGATCTCCTGGGTCCCCATCCCGTCACCGAGGAAGAAGATCACGTTCTTCGGGCCGCGCTGCGGCTGGTGGGCGGCGGCGTCCGCGGCCGCGTCGCCGGCCTGGGCCGTGCTGAACGCTCCGCTGGCGGCGGCCGAGGCCATCCCCGCCGCAGCGATCACCGTGGTCGCGGCGAGCGCGGCGACAAAAGCCTTTTTCCTGATCATTACGGGCCTTTCTGGTCGGTCAAAACATCGGGAACGTATGCGTCTCCCCCGGACTCCAGGTGACCGCCACGTGACCACCAGGTGACGGCACACCCCGTCAGATCGCGGAGACTCTCCGTCGCGACACGATCGGAAAGCGCTTGCTATCGTGGTTGGGTGATCTACGAGCTGAACCATGTCGGCGGACCGGTACGGGATCTCGAGGCGAGCTTGTCGTTCTACGGCGAGCTCGGGGCGGAGGTGGTCGACCGGCTGTTCATGCAAGGTCCCTGCGTGCACCGCGTGCACATCCAACTGGCCACCGGCCTGGTCGAGCTCCTCAACTCCGAGGAGCCCGGCGCGCAGGCGACATACGGGCTGAACCATGTCGGCTTCATGACCGACGATCTCGACGGCGACTACGCGCGGCTGATCGCGCTCGGGTACGCCGAGATCTCGGCCCCCCGGGTCGCGGGCAGCGGCCAGGGCCGGCTCGCATTCCTCTCGGACCCGAACGGCGTACGCGTCGAGCTACTGCAGCGCACCGAGGAGTTCCGCGTCCCGCCGATCACCACCGGCCCGGTCCGCCAGTTCGCGTACGTCGGCCTCGCCGCCCCCGACCTGGACGCGGCAGCCGAGTTCTACGGCACCCACCTCGGCATGGAACGCGTCACCGACGACACCTTCCGCCTGGGCCTCGACGCCATCAAACTCTTGCCCTCTGCAACAACCACGATCGCCCAACTAGGCCTCGCCACCACCACCCCAGCCTCCGACACCCAAGACCCCGACGGCACCCACCTGACCTTCATCCCGTCGGCGGGTTGAGTCGGCAGCTCGACAGGTAGTGCACCCGCGAGACGGCGTACGCGCGGACCGGTTCACGCTCAAGTGCACTACCCCGGGGCCCGACACCTCCTGTCGAAATGCAGATCCGCGACGGTTCGTGTCCAGCCGGGGCTGGTCGGTGTGTGGGATCAGCCTTGGTGCTCGGGCAAGGCCTGCTCTGCCGGCGTACCGGTGCGGCTTACCCAGCTGGAGAGGAAGCGGAGGGCTTCCGTGGCGGGACTGCCAGGTTCGGCGGTGTAGGTGATGATGACGAGACCGTCGCCGGGTAGTTCCAAGGCCTCGCCGGTGAGGTCGATGTCGCCGACCAAGGGACTGTGGAGTCGTTTCGCGGCGGTGCGGTGGTGTTTGACGTTGTGCCGGGCCCACCGGACGCGGAACTCGTCACTTCGGGTGGCCAGCTCGCCGACGAGATCGGTGAGGCTCTTGTCGTGCGGGTTGTGACCGGCTTCGACCCGCAGTGCGGCGACGGAGTCGTCGGCGACGGTTTCCCAGTCGAGGAAGAACGCGGGAGCGCGCTGGTCGAGGAACAGGAATCTCGCCAGGTTCAGCGGCATCCTGTCGCGGTCCAGAATGTCGCCGTACAGGGCGAAAGCGAGGTCGTTGGCGGCGAGGATGTCCGTGCGGGCGTTGCGCACGTAGGCGGGCGTGGTCAGCGATTCCAGGATCCGGTGGATGCCGGGGCGGACCTTGGAGACGGCGGTACGGCGTGAGCCGCGCACCGGGCCGGTGGCGGCGCGGGCCAGGTCGAACAGGTGGGCACGTTCGGCGTCGTCCAGGCGCAGTGCGCGGGCAAGTGCGTCCAGGACCTGTTCCGAGACACCGGAGAGGTTGCCGCGCTCGAGGCGGGTGTAGTAGTCGGCGCTGACACCGGCAAGCAGCGCGACCTCCTCGCGGCGGAGGCCGGCGACGCGGCGCTTGTCGCCGAACGTGGGCAGCCCGGCCTGCTCCGGCGTCACGTTGGCTCGCCGACCGGTCAGGAACTCCCGTACGTCGTCCTTGTTGCTCACGGTGACCACGGTACGGCGGGGTCTGGCCGGCCTGGGAGGGTCTGCTGGTACCTGGTACAGCGGGAACTCTCACTCAGGGGCCGTGCGCTTGTTTCCTGGAGCCATGACCATCACTACCGCGTCGGCACCGGGTACCGAGACGTCGTTCGACCGCCGTCAGCTCGCCACCGTCGGCGGGGCGATGCTCGGCTTCTTCGTCGTGGCCCTCGACGCGCAGATCGTGAACGTCGCGCTCCCGGACATCGGCCGGACGCTCGGCGGTGGGCTGTCCGGGCTGCAGTGGGTGGTCACCGGCTACACGCTCACCTTCTCGGCGCTGATCCTGTTCGCGGGGTCGGTATCGGACCGGATCGGAGCACGCCGTGCCTACGGCGTCGACATGCTGATCTTCGCCCTGGCGTCGGCACTGTGCGGCTTGGCGCCGGGCCTCGGGACGCTGATCGCCGCGCGGCTGCTGCAGGGGGCCGGTGCGGCACTGGTCACACCGACCTCGCTGGCGCTGATCCGTGAGGGCTTCAGCGATGCACGCCGGCGTGCTCGCGCGGTCGGGCTGTGGGCGGTCGGCGGCTCGGTCGCGGCCGCTGCCGGGCCGATCGCCGGTGGTGCCTTGACGCTACTGAACTGGCGGCTGATCTTCTGGGTCAACCTGCCTGTCGCGGCGCTTGCGCTCGTGTGCATCTCGCGGACCGCGGCCTCACCGCAGCGACCGGCCCGCTTCGATCCGGTGGGCCAGGTCTCCGCGGTCGTTGCCCTGGGGTCGCTCAGCTACGTAGTGATCGAAGGTGGCAGCCGCGGCTGGACAAGCCCGGTCATCGTCGGACTCGCGGCGACCGCAGTCATCGCCGCCCTCGCTTTCGCGACGGCACAAGCCCGGGGACGGCAACCGATGGTGCCGCTGTCTCTGCTCAGGTCCCGCCAACTGTCGATCGCGTTGGCCATCGCGTTCACCTCGATGGCCGCCTTCTACGGCGTTGTCTTCGTTCAGAGCCTGTACTTCCAGCAGCAGCGCGGGGCCTCGGCCCTGCTCACCGGGCTGCTGTTCTTGCCGATGACCGGGCTGGTCACGATCGTCAGCTCACGGGCCGCCGCATTGAGCGCACGGCTCGGTCCTCGTGCCCTGATCATGGCAGGACTGCTCGTGCAGTGCGCCGGACTGGTCCTCATCGTGGCCCTGCCGGTCGGCGTACCGCTGTGGGGCGCGGCTGCCGCGATGGTCCCTGTCGGCGTGGGCGGTGCGCTGACTGTTCCGGCGATCGCGTCCCTGGTGCTCGACCACGCGCCGTCCGAGCTCGCCGGCACCGCGTCCGGTGTGCTCAACACCTGCCGCCAACTCGGCGGATCGCTCGGAGTCGCCGGCGTCGGGGCCGTCGTCGCCGGGCACGGCGTCTTCATGGATGGGCTACGGACCGGCCTGATCGTCACCGTCGCCGTCCTGGGCATCACCGCCGCGCTCAGCCTCAGCCTGCGCAAACCCAGCATCTCCACTATCGAAAGGTGAACACAGCCATGCAGACCGTCACGCTGAACAACGGCGTCGAGATGCCGATCCTCGGATTCGGTGTCTTCCAGATCCCCGACGACCAGACCCAGGCCGCCGTCGAAGCCGCCCTCGAGACCGGGTACCGCCACCTCGACACCGCCGCCTCGTACGGCAACGAGGAGGCCGTCGGGGCGGCGATCGCCGCCAGCGGCGTTGCCCGCGACGACTTGTTCGTCACCACCAAGCTGTGGATCCAGCATGCGCCGACCGGCAGCGTCGAGGACGACACCCTGCGTGCGTTCGACGCCTCGCTGCATCGCCTCGGTCTCGACTACCTCGACCTGTATCTGATCCACCAGCCGCTCGGCGACTACTACAGCGAGTGGCGGGCCATGCAGAAGATCCACACCGACGGCCGGGCCCGGGCGATCGGGGTCTCGAACTTCCACGCCGACCGGCTCGTCGATCTGATCGAGCACAACGGGATCACGCCTGCGGTCAACCAGATCGAGACCCACCCGTTCCACCAGCGGGTCGCCGACCAGGAGCTGATGCGCGAGCACGGTGTCCAGATCGAGTCGTGGGGACCGTTCGCCGAAGGCCGGAACAACCTGTTCACCGACCCTGTCCTCACCGCGATCGGCGAGGCAACGGGCAAGTCGGTCGCGCAGGTCGTGCTCCGCTGGCTCGTCCAGCGCGACGTCGTCGTCATTCCCAAGTCTGTCCGCCCGGACCGGATGGCGCAGAACCTCGACATCTTCGACTTCACCCTCACGGACGCCCAGCTCGAGGAGATCGCGGCCCTCGACACCGGCGAGAGCCAGTTCTTCGACCACCGCGACCCTGCCATGGTCACCGCCCTCGGTAGCCGCAGGATCGGCTGACGTCCCATGCACCAACAGCTGGCGAGCGGCTCCCGCGGCCTGCCCCGCCGGAATCTGCTCCGCTTCGCGCTCGCAGGCGCCTTCTTCGCGGCGGCACCCAGTGGCTGCGGCGAAGGAACCGCGCCCGGCACCGAAAGCACAGGCCAAGGAGGATCACCCACGGTGCAGCCCTCGACCGCTCCCTCCACCCTGACCGCGGCAAAGGTCTTGGTCGCCTACTTCTCGCGCCCCGGCGAGAACTACGACAACGGCGGCCGCACCTGGTTGAAGGTCGGCAACACCGAGGTTGTCGCGACCATGATCGCCGATCTCGTACCGTGCGACGTCTACCGGATCGAGGCCGCCGAGCCCTACTCCGGCAACTACGACGACACCGTCGCCCGCAACGTCCGCGAGCAGGACACCGACGCGCGACCCGCGATCGCCAAGCCCCTGCCCGCGATCGACCAGTACGACGTCGTACTGCTGGGGAGCCCGATCTGGAACGTGCGCGCCCCGATGATCATGTCGACCTTCACCGAGAAGCTCGACTTCACCGGCAAGACCGTTCACGCCTTCACCACCTACGCCATGAGCGGGCTCGGGACAACCGAACGCGACTACGCCCGTACCTCCGGCACCACCCTCGCCGAAGGGCTGGCCGTCCGCGGCGAACAAGCCCAGCAAGCCCGACCGCAAGTCACCGAATGGCTGCAACGCATCGGGCTGGCCTGACCACCTCAGAACTGAGAATCGAAAGGCACATCATGACCACCTGGTTCATCACCGGCTGCTCCACCGGCCTCGGCCGCGCCTTCGCTGATGCCGTCCTCGACCGCGGGCACAACGTCGTCGTCACCACGCGCGACGTCGGCAAGGTGCAGGACCTGGCCGACAAGTACCCCGACACGGCCCTGGCTCTCCCGCTCGACGTCACCGACGACGCACAGGTCACCGCAGCCGTCGGTGCAGCCGAGGACCGGTTCGGCGCCATCGACGTCCTCGTCAACAACGCCGGCTACGGATACCGCGCCGCCGTCGAAGAAGGCGAGGACGACGCCGTTCAGCAGCTCTTCGACACCCATGTCTTCGGTACCGTCCGCACTATCAAGGCTGTCCTGCCGGGCATGCGTCTCCGCCGCAGCGGCACGATCGTGAATCTGTCCTCGATCGGTGCACGGATCTGCCCCGAGGGCTCGGGCTACTACTCGGCCGTCAAGGCGGCGATCGAAGCGCTCACCCTGTCGCTGCGCAAGGAGGTCGCGCCACTCGGCATTACCGCCTTGGTCGTCGAGCCCGGCGGCTTCCGCACCGATTTCGCCGGACGGTCACTGACGCAGGCCGCCGTACCGATCGCCGACTACGCCGACACCGCCGGCAAGCGCCGCAAAGACCACGACACCGGGCATGGGAAGCAACCAGGCGACCCGGCAAAGGCCGCGACCGCGCTCATCCAGGCCGTCGAGTCCGACTCTCCGCCGTACATGCTGCTGCTCGGCAATGACACCTCCGACGGCTTCCGCGCCGCCCTCGACGCCCTGCGCGCCGATGCTGACGCGTGGGAAGACCTCAGCCGCAGCACCGACTTCGACGTCTGACGTGAAGGAATCCACCGTGCCCGAACCCACACCGGCCCAACGAGCCATCGGCGACTTCGCACCCAAACTCGTCGAGCTCACCGACGACGTCCTGTTCGGCGACGTCTGGAAACGCACCGAACTGTCACCCCGCGACCGCAGCCTCATCACCGTCGCCAGCTTGCTCACCTCGAGCAGCGTCGAGCAGCTGCCCAATCACCTCCGCCTGGCCCGCCAGAACGGACTCACCGAAGCCGAACTCAAAGAGGCGATCATCCACCTCGCGTTCTACGCCGGCTGGCCCAAAGCGATGTCCGCCATCCAAGTCGCCAAAACCATCTTCACCGCATCCGCGTAGGCATTTCGGGTGAGCTGCTGGTGCGTAAGCTCTGGGCATGTTCGACTACGACGCCGAGCTGCGGTTCTATCGCCCGCGCTTTCGGGATGCCTGTGCGATTGAGGCTGACGATCGGGTGCTGGATGTTGGGTGTGGGGGTGGGCAGACGACGCGGGATGCGGCGGGTGACGCCGTGCGGGGCAGTGTGGTTGGGGTGGATGTTTCGGAGCGGATGCTTGAGCATGCACTCGGTCAGAGCTCGGAGCGGGTTAGCTATCTTCTGGCCGACGCGGCCGCGTATGACTTCGGCGGTGGGTTTGATGTGGTGATCAGCCGGTTCGGGGTGATGTTCTTCGACGACCTGATGGGCGCCTTCGGCAACCTTCGGCGGGCGTTGCGGCCGGGCGGGCGGTTGGTGCTGCTCGTGTGGCAGCCGCGGGCCGACAACGAGTGGGCGCGGGTGATTCCGCAGGCGCTCGGGGGTGAGTTTCGGGACGACTCGCCGTTCGCGCTCGGCGGCCGGGTGCTCACGCGGCAGATTCTCACCACAGCCGGGTTTGCGGAGCCGACTTTCACCGCGGTCCACGAGCGGATCTACTACGGTCCCGATGCCGACGCGGCGTACGAGAACGTGCTCCGGCTGCAGGAGCCACAGGCGCTGCTGGCTGGGCTCGACACCGCGGCAGCCGACCGCGCTCGGGACGCGTTGCGGGCGACGCTCGTCGCTCACGAGACCGATGACGGGGTGCTGTTCGACTCCGCCGCGTGGCTCGTGAACACCCAGCGGAACTGAGTGGCCTGGATCACACTTGGATTCTCCGCAGCAGATGTCGAGTGGACCCGGCACTGCTCGACGCGTAGGCAAGAGCAGCACAACAACGAGTCAAGGAGCACCCCAATGCGTACCCTCATCACCACCGCGTTCGTCTCTCTGGACGGCGTCGTCGAAGCGCCCGGCGGCGAGCAGGGCTACCGCAACACGGGCTGGACGTTCAAGGACATCCCGTTCGACGAAGCGGCGTTCGAGCTGAAGGGCCGCGAGCAGGAGGAGGCGACGGCGCTGCTGCTCGGGCGGGTCAGCTACGAGTCGTTCGCGCCGGTGTGGCCGGGTAGGGTCGACGAATTCGCGGGCTACAACGCGATGCCGAAGTACGTCGTCTCGACGACCCTGAAGGACACCGACCTGGTGACGAACTGGGGCGAGACGCACATCCTCCGCTCACTCGACGAGGTCGCTGCGCTGAAGGAGACCGACGGCGGCCCGATCATCGTCCACGGCAGCGCCACGCTGAACCGAAACCTGTCCGACGCGGGCCTGATCGACCAGTACAACCTGCTGGTCTTCCCGGTCCTCCTCGGCGCCGGCAAGCGCCTGTTCAGCGACGGCGACCACGACAAGCTCAACCTGAAGTTGGTCGAGAGCGACTCCTACACCAACGGCATCCAGAAGCTGGTGTACGGCGTCCAGCGCTGACCCCTGTACTACCGTTCCTCCATGGGTGTTCTGGGGAGGAACAGGAACGAGGACTACATGCCTGAGGAGGGCGTCCTCGTGGTGCGCGACGTGGGGGCGGGCGCGGCCGGCGACGAGTACGACGGGATCACGGCCGCGCACCCCATCGGGACGGTGGCGCGGTCCGGCCGGAGCTGGTTGCACGCGTCCGGCGGGGACGGGCCAGCGATCGTCGAGTTGCGCGCCTGGGAGGGTCCACCGGACGCGGACGACGAGCCGTGGACCGAGGTCTTCGAGACTCCGTACGAGAGTCTGAGTGGCGTCGTCGCGCTCTCGGGCCTCACGACCGGTCCAGGTCCGGAGCCGGTGCGACTGGGCGAACCCGGGACGTATCGCGTGCGGGTGGCACACCGTCAACTGCCGCCCGCCGCGGAACCACCCGTCGACGAGGACGACCTTCAGCCGGAAACCCTCTGGCACCTCGACTTCTGGCCCGCCCCCGAACCCCTCGATCCGCCGCGATGGCTCCACCGACAACGCCCGCCCGTCAACAAACGCAAACCCAGCTGGCGTTCGCTCCTCGGCCTGCAGGAGATGGAGGTCGCCGAGGTCGTGGAGTGGGCCGGTCGCTCCAACGGCATGACGACCGACGACATCAACACCTGGGCCGCCGACCACTACCGAGGTCCCGACTGGCTGAGTCAAGCGTTGGGCCGCGATCTCCCCAGCGAAGACTGGCCGAGCCGCGCCGACATCGCGCGAATGGTCGGCGTACCGGAGCCAACGACCCGCCGCGACCTGCTCCCGGTGTACGTCGCCCTCCAGATTCTCACGTTCGACGGGACCCGATACGTCGCGGTCGAGGACAAGCCGATGCCGCAGGAGGTGCTGCGGTTGCCGGCTGATGTGGCCGCTTCGCTGGAGAGTGGCCAGGCACACGACCAGTTCGCCAGCTTCACTGCGGACCTCGTCTCGGTCGGGTACTGGGGTGGCACCGAGCAGGCGGTCGCGGGGCTTGCGGAGCGCACGCTGGCTTCGGAGGACGACGTACGACGGACCTTGCAGTACGCCGTCGATCGCAAGCTGCTCGAGGTTGAGTGGCGTGCAAACGATGAGTTGTCGCTGACCGTACTGCCACACCGCTATGTCTTTTGATGTTGCGGGGCTTGCGCGGGAGGTGCTTGGGTACGGCGGTTTGCGGCCTGGGCAGGAGGAGGCTGTACGGGCGGTGCTCGACGGGCGGGACACGCTCGCGGTGCTGGCGACCGGGACCGGGAAGACGGCGATCTACCAGCTCGCGGGGCTCGCGCTCGGTGGGGTGACGGTCGTGGTCAGTCCGCTGGTCGCATTGCAGCGGGACCAGCTGCGCGCTCTGTCGCAGCATCCTGCCGGTGTCGAGGTCGCTGAGCTGAACGCGACCGATCACGCCGGCCGTCGGGCCGCTCACGAGCTGCTGACCAGCAACCGGCCGGGTTTCGTGCTGCTCTCCCCCGAGCAGCTGACGCACGCCGACGTACTCGAGTTGATTGCAGCGTCACGCCCGAAGCTGGTCGCCGTCGACGAGGCGCATTTGGTCAGTGAATGGGGCGAGGACTTCCGGCCCGACTACCTCCGCCTCGCGACGGCGATCCGCGCGATGGGGCGCCCGCCCGTGCTCGCGCTGACGGCGACCGCCGCGCCGCCGGTGCGCAAGGAGATCGCGCACCGGCTCGAGATGACCGACCCCGACATCGTCGTCGGCGGTTTCGACCGGCCGAACCTGAACCTCGCCGTCTTCACCTTCGCCGACGACGACACCAAGAACCGCCGCCTGCTCAGCCACGTCCGCTCGTCCCGCGGTCCCGGCATCGTGTACGTCGGAACGCACCGCCACGCCGAGGAGCTCGCAAGCGACCTGCACACCGCCGGCGTACCCGCGCAGGCGTACCACGCCGGTCTGTCCGCGAAGCAACGGCGCGAGGTGCAGGACACGTTCCTCGCCGGTGACTGCCGGGTCGTGGTCGCGACGATCGCGTTCGGGATGGGGATCGACAAGCCTGACATCCGGTGGGTCAGTCACGCCGAGGCGCCGTCCTCGATCGACGCGTACTACCAGGAGATCGGGCGCGCGGGCCGCGACGGCGCCGCGGCCGACATCGAACTGTTCTTCCGGCACGCCGACCTCGGTCTGAACCGGTTCTTCGCATCCGGTGGTGTCACCGACGAGGATCTCGTCGCGGTCGCCGGCGCGATCCACGAGCACCGGCCGGCCGACGTACCCGCGCTCGCCAGGGCGGCGGGTCTCAGCGCGGCGCGGGTCGAGCGCGCTCTCGGCCGGCTGACCGATGCCCGGGTGGTTGCCATCGGCCACCAGTTCCACCTCGCCCGTGGCGTCGACGTGGACAAGGCCGTCGCCGCGGCCTCGGCCGTCGAGCACGATCGCCGCGAGGTGGCCCGGTCCCGAGTCGAGATGATGGCCACGTACGCGGAGTACGGCGGCTGCCGGCGCGAGTGGTTGCTCAGCTACTTCGGCGAGCAGTACGCCGGTCCGTGCGGCAACTGTGACAACGACCTGGCCGGTAAGACGGCAGCACCGCCCGAGGAGCAGCCGTTCCCGGTCGGCGGCCGCGTCGTGCACCGAACGTTCGGACCCGGCCTGGTCGAGCACTACGACGGCACCACGATGACGGTGCTGTTCGACCGGGTCGGCTACAAGGAGCTGCGGACCGCGTTCATGATCCACAACGAGTTGCTGAAACCCGAGGGGACGCGATGATCGACGTACGCCCGGCGACCGTCTTCGAGGACGTGCGCGCGGTGATCGGACCGAAGTCGCCGACCGCCAGCGTCTGCTTCTGCCTCAGCTACCGCATCCCGTCGAAGCTCAACAACACGCTCCGTGGTCCGGAATGCGCAGAGTACGTCGCCGGGTTGTGCGCGGCGACGCCCGCGCCCGGCGTGCTCGCGTACGACGGGGACACGCCCGTCGGCTGGGCCGCGATCGCACCCCGCGCGGCGACGACGTTCGCGCGTAACCGGAAGATTCCGCACGTCGACGACCTCCCGGTCTGGTCGTTGTGGTGCATCCGCGTCCGGCCCGGGCACCGCGGCCAGGGCATCTCGCACGCGCTGATCGCCGGCGCCGTCGACTTCGCCCGCGACAACGGCGCCCCCGTTGTCGAGGCCTATCCTCTCGACAACGGTGCGCAGAAGGTCGACCTGACGATGGCGTACGCCGGACTTCGCAAGAACTTCGAGCACGCCGGCTTCACCAAGGCGGCCGACACCACTTCCACGCTGTCCGGCCATCCCCGGATCCTGATGCGTCTCGACCTGCGTTAGCTGACGTCGAAGGACAGCAGCGTGATGCTGTGTGGCGGGAAGTCGTAGGACGCATCGACGAGCTCGACCGTTCCGAGGTCGCGGAGCGCGACCTCGTCAGGCGCACTCAGGCTGTTCGACGCGAGCACATCGTCGGCTGCCAACTGCTTGACCACTGCCTGCGTCGGCAGCGCTTCCCGGCGACCGTCGAGCGTCAGGCCGGCGCGGATCGCAGAGGTCTGGTTCCGGTTGATCACCGCGATCCGCACGGACCGCCCGTCCTCCGTTTGTGCCGCGGACACGTCCAGGTCCGGAACGGTCGCCGACCGCGTCTGGAAGTCGCCACGATGATCCCGCTCATCCCCCTGCCGTACGGCGGCCAGCCGGCTCGGTGAGCGCACGTCGGCGCCGAGTGCGATCGGGCCGAGGTGGTTCTGATACAGATCCCAGACGTGGTACGTCGCCGCGCGCACCGCACCGCCCGGCCGCGCGACGATCACCCCGTTCGCGTTCAGCAGGTTGACCGTGTTGGCCATCGTCACCGGCACCTCACGCCCGCCCGCGCGATGCAGCGCATGGAACACACCGGCGTAGAAGAGGGCGTCGGCGAGCGTCCGCGGGCTCCAGCGGTTGACCCGATGCGCCGGCTGTGTGGGCAGACCGGTGACGTCGCGCTCGACGGTGCCGCCGTCGTCGGACGGTTGTGGAGCCGGCCAGCTCGCGGGCTCGACGTGCCGGATGTTCCATTCGTCCAGGGCGAGACCGAGCGGACGATCAACACCCGCCCGAGCGGCGATCCCGGCGACCAGTTCGGAGTACTCGACGATCTGCTGCTCGAAGTACAGCGACTGGGCAACGATCGCGTCGTACTCGGCGGCGCCGTCGGTCAGTTGGGTGGTCGCGCCGTACAAGTGGAACGAGAGGTAGTCGATCTGGTTGCCAACGGCACCTAGCACCGTCTCGGTCCAGCCGTCGCGGTCGTCGGTCTTTCCGACCGCGACGAACTTCAGTCCGGGATCGACCGCGCGCATGAACCGTGCGTGTTGCGTGGCGTCGGCGGCGTACGCGGCCGCGCTGCGGTGGCCCATCTGCCAGTCGCCGTACACCTCATTGCCGAGACCCCAGTACTGCACGCCGTACGGCGCCGGGTGGCCGTTGCGCGCCCGCTGCCGGGTGTACTCCGTCTCGCCGCCGTAGTTGGTGTACTCGACCCAGCGCACCGCGTCGTCCAGGTCGCGGCAGCTGTGCGCGAGGTACGGCGCGGTGCCGACCTCGGCGCACCACGCGAGGAACTCGTCGGTGCCGAAGTGGTTGTCCTCCTCCGAGCCCCAGGCCAGCTCGAGCCGCCGCGGCCGCGAGCCCCGCGGACCGACGCCGTCCTCCCAGCGGTACGGCGACGTGAAGTTCCCGCCCGGCCAGCGGACGACCGGGAGCCCGAGCTCCTGGCAGAGCTTGATCACGTCCGTGCGCAGACCGTTCCGTACGTCGTCACCGCCGTACGCCAGGTGGGAGCCCTCGTCGAAGACGCCGCCCTGGATGTTGCCGAAGAAGGCCGACTCGAGGAAGTGGCCGTAGATCATCGGGTCGATCGGGTGGCGGCGGTCGCGGTGGATGTCGATGGTGGCGGGGAGACTCATGGCGGGAGTCACGAGTGGGAGGCCTCCTGGTTGGGGGACGTGAGGACGAGCGCGATACCGCCGCGGGCGGCCGCATCGGCGCCGAGGGCTGCTCGGGTCACGCGCAGGTTCTTGTGCACCTGCGCGTGGGTGTAGCGGTGGAGCGCGGCGTTGAGGGGGTCGAGAAGGTGGTCGCCGGTGTCGGCAAGTTCGCCGCCGATGATGACGACTTCCGGGTTGAGCGTGTTGCAGGCCGCGGCCAGTACCTCGCCGATCCAGGTACCTGCCTCGGTCAGCAGGTCGCGCGCCTGCTGGGTGTTCGCTTCGAGGAGGTCGTCGCATCGTTCGAGCAGCGTTGCGAGGGCGACGTACCGCTCGAGACATCCACGGCCGCCGCAGGAGCACTCCGGTCCATCGCGGTCGACGCTGATGTGGCCGAGCTCCCCTGCCGCACCGGTGGCGCCTGCCAGCAGTCGGCCGCCCAGGACAAGTCCGCCGCCTACGCCGTACGACAGGCGGAGGTAGAGGGCGCTGTCGAAGCCCGAACCGGCACCCCACAGGGCCTCGGCCAGGGCTGCGAGGCGGGTGTTGTTGTCGAGCTGCACCGGCACGCCGAAGCGTTCACTCAGCCTGTCCCGCACCTCGGCGGGGCGGCCGCTCAGGATCAAGTTGCGGCCGCTCGGGACCGGGCCGACCATGCCGACCCCGACGCCGGCCAGCGTGTTGAGGGACAGCTCGTGGCGGGTGGTGAGTTCGTCGACGAGGTCGAGGGCGAGCTCGAGGCGGCGGGGCCACGGCGATCGCTCCGCGCACGAGACGCTGTCGGAGGCGACGATCTCATGCGCGACGTTGGCGATGGTCACCTGGATCCGCCGGTGCCCGAGATCCAGCCCGAGGGCCAACCCGCCGGCCGCGTTCAAGGTCAGCCGCGACACCGGCCGACCACGGCCCCGCACGACCGGATCGCCGGTCGGATCCGTCTCGTCCGGGAACGTCTCGGTCACGGCCTTCCGGGCCAGCAAGGCCTGGATGATCACGGACAGGGTCGCCCGCGAGAGACGGGTCCGTTCGGCGAGCTGAGCACGGGTCAAGGCACCTTGCGTCCGCAACGCCGAGATCACGCGTTGCTCATGCGTCTCCCGCAGCAACCGCAGCGGCCCGCCGGTCTCCTTACCCACAACAACCGACCCTGGCGCCGCCGATTATTTTTGTCAAGACAATGAATTAAATAACCCAGGGCGCTAGGCGGTGCTGAAGCGTTGTTCGATGGTGTCGAGGAAGGTTTCGACACGGCGGTAGGTGTCGGAGCTGTAGGCGCCGATGCTGCGTTCGGTGCCGAGGGCTTCGCGCATCGCGTCGAGATAGCGGCGCTGGACGATGCTCATCTGCTCGCGGGTGTCGGGCTTGGTCTCCCGGAGCTCCTGGCTCCCGGAGACGAGACGGGGCACGATCCGGTCCTTCAGCGTGCTCACCACGACCGGGTCGAGCCGCTCGCCGTCGACGGTCTGCTCGTCCAGCGGGCCGACGGCGTCGATCGCGGCCTCACCGATCTGCCGCATCAGCGCCTGGACCGAGTCCCGCTTCTCCTCCGCGGTCTCGGACGAGAAGTGCATCCGTGCGATCACCCACGGCAGCGACAGCCCGAACAGCACCAAGGTGATCAGCGCGACGACGAACGCCGCCAGTACGACGGTCGCGCGGTGCGGCGTACCGGCGGGGATGGTCTGGGCGGCGGCGACCGTGACGACGCCGCGCATGCCGGCCCAGGCCAGTACCAGGAGACCGCGGCCGGTGATCGGCTCGCGTTCCTCGAAGTCGACGTCCGCCTGGCTGCGGGCGAGCCGCTTGCGGGCCCAGGCGAGCCGGTTCTCCTCGCGCTCCCCCGACGGCTCCACCGAGTCCAGGTGTTCCGACATCTGGTTCAGCTTGGCCCGGACCTGGTCGTTGCGATCGCTCGAACCCATCCGGCCTTGCAGCGCGGGCCAGGCCAGCCCGAGGAACCGCAGCGCGATCAGCAGGAAAACCACGAGCAGGACCAGCGTCGTGATCTCCCCGACCGTGGTCTCGGCGCGGGCATCGTTGACGAGGTTCGGGAGCTCGTAGCCCATCGCGAGGAAGACGCCGCTCTCCAGGATGAAACTGATCGTCGTCCAGGTGGTCGCCTGGGTCTGCCGGTCACGGGCACTGAACTTCCGGCTCCCGAGCGCACCGGTGAGCAGACCGGCGATCACCACCGCGAGGACGCCGGACGCGTGCGCCTCCTCGGCCGGGAAGTAGGCGAGGAACGGGACGGCGAACGAGATCGTGGTGTTCAGCACCGGGTCGTCGAGCCGCTGCCGGAGCAGGACCGTGAGCAGCCCGATGACGGCCCCGATCAGGATCGCGCCGACGACCGCCCAGGCGAAGTCGAGGACGGTGTGACCGAAGCTGAAGTGCGTGGTGACGGCGAGCGCGGCCACCGCCGTCCGCAGTACGACCAGCGCGGACGCGTCGTTGACCAGACTTTCACCTTCGAGCACCGTCATCAGGCGTGGCGGCAGTCCGACCCGGTGGCCGATCGCGGTAGCAGCCACCGCATCGGTCGGGCTGACCACGGCGCCGAGCGCGGTCGCCAGCGCGAACGGGATGCTCGGGAACAGCGCGTGGACCAGCGCCCCGATCACCAGGGCCGAGACGATCACCATCACGATCGACAACCACGAGATCAGCCCGAAGTTCCGCCGTACGTCGAGCACCGGGAGCTGCACCGCGGACGCGTACAGCAGCGGCGGCAGGACGCCGGCCAGGATGATCTCGGGCTCGATATGGATCACCGGCGTACTCGGTAGGTAACTGGCTCCGATGCCCAGGGCAACCAGCAGCAGCGGCGCCGCGACGCCGGTCCGCCGCGCGAACACGGAGGCCGCGATCATGATCGCTAGCCCTGCACCGGCAATCAGCACGATCTGGTGGTCCACGCGACGGCAGTTTAGAGCGTTTTGCCCGTCCGACGGCTCAGGACGGCGCCGACATCCCCTGGTGGATCGCTGCGAAGTCCCGGGGGCCAGGGCTCCGACCAGGGATTTCCACTGGTGTCACGGGGGTTGCTGAGCGGCAGATTAGAGGTCAACGAACCACGCTGATACTGCAATTGATCCCAGGAGGAAGACATGAGCAGCACCGACCTGAAACTCGAAGCCGTCGTGATCCCGGTCGTCGACACCGATCGCGCCAAGGAGTTCTACAGCGGCCTCGGGTGGCGTCTGGACGCGGACTTCGCGTTCGACAACGGATTCCGTGTCGTGCAGTTCACCCCGCCGGGCTCCCCCGCGTCGGTGCAGTTCGGCACCAGGATCACGTCGGCGCAGCCCGGTACGGCGCAGGGTCTGTACCTCGTTGTCACCGACGTGGAGGCGGCGCGGAACGAACTGCTCGCGCTGGGCGCCAAGGTGAGCGAGGTCTTCCACCCGGCCGCGCCGGGCGCCCAGTTCGAGGTCAGCGAGGGCAGCGGCCGGGTGACCGGGCCGGCGGACGACCGGTCGAGCTACAGCTCGTTCGCGACGTTCAGCGACCCCGACGGCAACACCTGGCTGTTGCAGGAGGTCACCACGCGACTCCCCAACCGGGTCGACCCCGCGGAGTCGACGTACACCTCGGCCGACGACCTCGAGGGCGCGCTCCGGCGGGCCGCCGCAGCGCACGGCGAGCACGAGGCGCGCACCGGCGAAGAGGACGCGAACTGGCCGGCCTGGTACGCCGCCTACATGGTCGCCGAGCGCACCGGGACCGAACTGCCCCAGTGATGCATGTCGAGAACGCCGGCGTGGCTCCGTCCTCCGGGTAGTTGACCAGCTGACCGAAGGAGAATCGCGAGTATGGCGATCAAGCGGATGGACCACGTCGGCGTGGCGGTGCACGACCTGAAGGCGGCGATCGCGTTCTTCGAGGAACTCGGGATGGAACACGTCGGCGGGTCCCCGGTCTCGGGCGACTGGGTGGACTCGGTGAACGGCCTCAAGGACGTCCGCCTCGAGATGGCGATGCTCCGCACCCCCGATGGCCACAGCCAGCTCGAGCTGATGCAGTTCGAGAACCCACCGGCGGGTACGGCGGAACCGTCCGCACCGCCTAACACCATCGGCTACCGCAGCGTCATGTTCGCCGTCGACGACATCCACGACACCGTCGCCCGGCTGAAACCGCACGGCGGTGAACTGATGGGCGAGATCACGCCGTTCGAGTCGATCTTCCTGCTCTGCTACCTCCGCGGCCCGTCCGGCCTGATCGTCGCCCTCGCCGAAGAACTCGGTGCGAACAACTGACTGGTTCGGCAGGCGCGCGAACTTGTCCATGGTGACGCCTAGATTGCGAGGCATGAACCGGATCGATCGGCTGTACGCGCTCGCCGAGGAGCTGCGCGCGGCGGGACCGCGGGGGCGTACGGCGCGGCAGTTGGCGGCACGCTTCGAGGTCAGTGTCAGGACCATCGAGCGAGATCTCAGTGCGCTGGGACAGGCCGGCGTACCGCTGGCGACGAAGCAGGGGCGCACCGGTGGGTACTCGGTGGACCGGGCGATGAGTCTGCCGCCGCTCAACTTCACCGCGCGGGAGGCGATGGCGGTCGCGGTCGCGCTGAGCCGCAGCGACCACGTGCTGTTCTCGCGGGACTCCCGGACCGCGCTGCAGAAGATCGTCGCCGCGATGCCGCAGCGCGATCTCGACGAGGCGCGGACGGCGGCCGCGAAGGTGCGGTTGCTGGTGCAGCCGGTGCCGGATCCGGACAGCGAGGTCGCCGAGCAGATCTGGCGGGCGGTCCGCGACAACCAGGTGCTGCGGATCTCCTACACCGATGTCGGTGGTGTCGGGACCGAGCGTGAGGTCGAGCCGCAGCATGTCGTGGTCGGGCCGAACGGGTCGTACCTGACCGCCTGGTGCCACCTGCGCCAGGAGGACCGCGTCTTCCGGATGGACCGGATCACCCGCGCCGAGCGGACCCCGACCCGGCCGCGACGGCCGCCGCAGACCGCCGACCTGCGGGTGGACGGGTACGAGACCAAGCTGCCCGCCGCGGCGCTGCGTCCAGAAGATCTTTTCCCAACTCCGACATAGGGCTGTCGCGAACCGCTGACAGCGTGGGTCCTGTTGCACCACCCAAACCTGTGAAGGAGAAGATCATGAGTATTCCGGCCCCTGGCACGCTCGCCTGGTTCGAGGTCGCGACCGACAACCCGGACGGCACCGAGAAGTTCTACGGCAGCCTCTTCGACTGGTCGTTCGAGTCGTCCGGCAGCCTCACCTCGGGCGGCCTCGACTACCGCAACATCACCGCCTCCGGTGCCCAGCAGCCGATGGGCGGCCTGTTCGGCACCAACGGCCAGCTGCCGAACCACGCGGTGTTCTATATCCTGGTCGCCGACATCGAGGCCACCTGCGCGGACGCGGAGCAGCTCGGCGGCACGGTGATCAGCAAGCACCTCGCCGTCGGCGGCGGTACGCCGGACTTCGCGTACCTGCGCGACCCGTCGGGCAACCAGTTCGGCGTCTTCACCCCACCCGCGTCATGACGCCTGCCGCGACCCCTACGTCCCCGTCGGCCGACGCCGGCGGGGACGCCCCGCGGGAGCTGTACGACGAGCTCACCGACGACCTGCTGTACGACCCCGCCATCGGCCGCGGCACGATCATGGGCCATCCGTGCGTCCGGCTCGCCGGGCAGTTCGTCACCTGCCTCGAGAGGAACGGGACGTCGCTGATCCTGAAGCTTCCGGCGGACCGCGTCACTGAGCTGATCGCGGACGGCACCGGCGACCCGTTCGCCCCCACCGGCAACCCGATGCGCGAATGGGTCTCGATCCCGGTCCCGGACCGAGCTGCCTGGCAGGCGCTCATCGCCGAGGCGGTCGCGTTCGCGCGGCAGAACGTCACCTAGCCGGACAGCAACCAGGCGCGGTGCTCGTCGGGACGCGGGCGGTAGCTGCAGTCGGTGCCGGTGCGGATGGCGTCGCGGAGGTGGGTCGCGAGGTCAGGGTCGACGGCCTCGATATGGGTGATGGCAGTGGTGATCGCCTTGGTAGCGGCTACTCGGGCTCGTTCGGCGGTCGAACCGGTGGCGCGGGAACGGCCGCCGAGACCCGCGGCGGAGCTGAGTTCGGCCAGCAGAGCGTCGCGCTCCGCGGTCAGCGACTCGACCCGGGCCAGGTCTGACCAGTCGGTCGCTTCGTCGAGTTCGGCGGCGAGGTCGTTGAGGCGTTGGCGGTACGCCGTCGCGGCCCGGTGATCGAGGTTCGGTCCGGCGTCGGACTGGATCACCGTGGCCACCCCGCCCGTGACGAGGTCGATGGCCGAGACCGTCCGACCGGGCTGCTCGAGCAGGCGGTGGAGGTACCCGAAGCCACGCAACGCCCGCATCGGCCGGGCCGCGGAACCGACCAGCCACAACCCGTCGTCGGCCGGATGGAAATGCACGACCACCGACGCCGGATCAACAGACAGCCGCTCGTGCCACCAAGTCGCGCCCAGCTTCAGGTACGTCGACATCGCGCGCGAGCGAAGCTGTTCGGCACGCTCGGTGTCACCCGTCAGCGCCGCAGCCCGGGCAAGCGTGTCATCGGTGACCCCGTGGAAGTAGACAGCACCCGAATTCACCACGGCCCGGTTCTCGTACGGCGTGAGCAGGCGGACCGCCGTACGGACGATGTCCTCGTCGCCTACGGCCAGGGCGGCTTCGAGAACGCAGTGCAGGTTGAGCAGGAAGTTCACGTCCCGGGGCATGGTCTCCAGGACGTCCGGGCCGAGCTGGTCGAGGAGCGCTCGGGCTCGGTCGGGATGTCCGCTCAGCGCCCAGACCGATGCGGCCTCGGTCGCGACTTCGGTGACACCTTCGTCGTGGGCGAACTTCTCCATCCGCTCGGCCATCTCGGTCGCCGTCGCCTCGTCGCCGGTGCGCAGTGCGGTGTATCCGCGCATCAGGCCGGTCACCATCCACGCGTCCGCCAGCCCGGCCTCGGCGGCCGCGTCCTCGGCCACCTCGATGAACTCGCGAGCTTCGAGACCGCGGACATGCTCGTACATCCACCGGCGCGAGGCGGCGAAGAACCGGGCTCGCGGCGACTCGCCGGCCAGCAGTTCGAGCGCGCGCAGCTGACGCTGGATCGTCGGTAACCGCAACGTCTCCCACCCGACTTGCAGTCCCCACAGATGACCGCGCAGTCGCGCGTCCGGGTCGAGGACATGCGCCGATACCTCGTCCAGGCGGGAAGCGGTCACCTGGCGCAACGGCAGCTCGTCCGGTCCCCAATGCGCCGCCAGGACCGCGTCGAGGCAGTTCGCGATCAGCTCAGGGTCGCCGGCCTGCTCCGCGTGTGCCAGTGCTTCGTCCGCGAACGGTGCGGCCCGGTCCGCGTGGCCGCCGTACACCCAGCAGCGCGCGAGCGCCGCGGCCACCCGGGCCCGGTCGGCGTCGTCGGTCGTCCGCGCGAGTACGTCGTACAGCTCGGCGGCGAGCCGTCCCGGTTCGGTGCCGAAGACGTGACCGGACGCAGCCTCGAGAACCGCCCGGGTTCGCGCCGCCAGCTCGGTGTCACGCCGACTGCTCGCCACACCGCTCACGGTACTGCGAACCCGGGCTGCTGCTCAGGGCCTCAGCAGGCGCACTTCGTCGGCGTGTTGAGCCTGCGCTGCCTCGTCCCAGTCGCCGGTGCAGTAGACCGACAGCTCGCTCATCTCCCCCACCGCGTTCACGTCGGCGGCGATCTGCTCGCGGCAGTACCAGTCCTGTCCGTCGTGCCGCCACCGCTCCTCGAACGCGATCACGAACCCGCCGTCCGTCCGGCGTACACGCTCCACCCGGACGACTCCCGGGAACGGATGCAGCTCGCGCCGGGCGGCGATCGTCGCCGCGCCGGACCCGTACTGCATCCGCCAGTGCGGCGTGCTCAGGTCCGCGAAACAGTCCACCGCGAAAGTCCCCTCCGGCGGTACTCCGGTCTCCAGCCACTCCACGAGGCGCGCAACCGCCGCGTCGACCTCAGCTCGTTCCGCGACGCTGGTCATGCTTCCGCTCCCGCCCGCTCGAGGTTGGCGCCGATCACGGCCATCGTCTTCTCGAGCTCAACGGTCGGGCTGAACTCGACGATGCTCGTGCCCGCCGTGATGAGCGGCAGGTGGCCCGGCCCGGCGTAGTACGCGTCACCGGTCCGGTACGTCTCGCTGTGATCGGCCCACCGGAACGTGATCGCGCCGGCCGTGACGAAGCCCCAGTGCGGGCACTGGCACCGGTCGTCGGGCAGCCCGGCGAAGAACTCCGCCGGATCCGCATCCAGCGGGTAACTCTCGAACGCCGCGGTGTAACCGTCCAGCTCGGCGTACTTGCCGATCAGTTGCGGGATGTCGATCGCCACCGGCGTGGTGGCAAGGTTCGCACTAGGCATGATGTCCTCCTCTGATCCGTGCTGACACCCGTACGGCGTAACTCCGGCTGGAACGATCGTGACGCGGCTCGCGCACCTGCACGGCACGACTCCGAGGCCGGTTCCGTAGGGTTCAGGCATGGGAAGCAGCGTCTACGTCGCATCGGTGGAAGGAACCACCGGGAAGTCGACGGTGGCTCTAGGGGTCCTCCATCAGCTCTCACGCCGGGTCGGACGGGTCGCCGTCTTCCGGCCGATCGTCCGCGCGGACACCGCCACCCACGGCGGCCGTGACTACGTCCTCGACCTGCTCATCGCGCAGGACGCCGTGGTCCATTCGTACGACGACGGAGTTGGCGTCACGTACGACGAGGTGCACGAAGACCCCGATGCGGCGCTGGACACGATCGTGCAGCGCTACCACGCGGTGGCCGAGCAGGCTGACGCGGTGGTGATCGTCGGCAGCGACTACACCGATGTCGGGACGCCGACGGAATTCTCCTTCAACGCCAAGATCGCGGCGAACCTCGGCGTACCCGTGCTGCTGGTGCTGAACGGCTTCGGCCGCACGCCGCACGACGTCCGCGCGCTCGCGGACATGGCCGTCGCGGAACTCGTCGCCAACCACGGGTCGCTGTTCGCGGTGATCGCGAACCGGGTCGGCGCCGACGAGGGCAAGCCGCTGGTCGCCGCGCTGGACGGCATCGGCGCGCCGGCGTTCGCGATTCCCGAGGAGCCGGTGCTCAACCAGCCGCTCGTCACGGACCTGATGGCACCGATCGACGGGCGACTGGTCAGCGGCGACCCGCAGCTGCTGACCCGCGAGGTCACCGGGCTGATGATCGCGGGCATGACGATGCCGAACGTGCTCGACCGGCTGTTCGAGGGCGCCGCGGTCGTCACCGCCGGCGACCGGCCCGAGGTCGTCCTCGGTGTCCTGATGGCCCACACCTCGCGGACCTTCCCGCAGATCGCGGCCATCGTGCTGAACGGCGGCTTCGAGCTGCCGCCCCAGGTGCAGCGGCTGATCGAGGGCCTCGGCGCCACGCTGCCGATCATCGAGACCAGTCTCGGTACGCAGGCCACGTCGGCCAAGCTGACCGCGGTCCGCGGCCGCCTCACCAAGGACGCCCCACGCAAGATCGACACCGCACTCGCGTTGTTCGACCAGTACGTCGATGGGCAGGCGCTACTCGACCAACTCGCGCTGGCGCGCAGCAGTGCCGTGACGCCGCTGATGTTCGAGCATCAGTTGGTCGATCGCGCGGTGTCCGACCGCCGGCACATAGTGCTGCCGGAGGGCGAGGAGGAGCGGATCCTGCGCGCGGCCGACGTACTGCTGCGGCGGGGTGTCGCCGACCTGACGCTGCTCGGCGACGCGACGACGATCAGCGCGAAGGCCGCGAGTCTCGGCGTGGACGTCGCCGCAGCCCGAGTCGTTCACCCGGAGAGCAGTGAGCTGACCGAGCAGTTCGCCGCGGAGTACCACCGGCTGCGGCAGCATCGTGGCGTCGACCTCGACCGGGCGCGGGAGCTGGTCCGCGACGTGTCGTACTTCGGCACGATGATGGTCCACCTCGGACTGGCGGACGGGATGGTGTCCGGAGCGGTCCACACCACCGCGCACACCATCCGGCCGGCCCTCGAAGTGGTGAAGACCGTTCCGGACGTGTCAGTGGTCTCCTCGGTCTTCTTCATGTGCCTGCAGAACCAGGTCCTGGTGTACGGCGACTGCGCTGTGAACCCGGACCCGACCGCCGAGCAACTCGCCGACATCGCGATCTCGTCGGCCGCCACCGCAACCGCCTTCGGTGTCGAACCGCGGGTCGCGATGCTGTCCTACTCCACCGGCTCGTCCGGGACCGGCACCGACGTCGAAAAGGTGTCCAAGGCAACCACCATCGTCCGGGACCGGGCGCCCCGGCTCCCGGTCGAGGGACCGATCCAGTACGACGCCGCGATCGATGCCGCCGTGGCGCAGACGAAACTCCCCGGCTCCCCCGTCGCCGGCCGGGCCACGGTCTTCGTCTTCCCGGACCTGAACACCGGCAACAACACCTACAAGGCGGTCCAGCGCTCGGCGAACGCGGTGGCGGTCGGCCCGGTGCTGCAGGGCCTCCGTAAGCCGGTCAACGACCTGTCCCGCGGTGCCACGGTCCGGGACATCATCAACACGGTCGCCATCACCGCGATCCAGGCCCAGCAGGGAGAAACTCGATGACCGGCCACGTTCTGGTGATCAACGCCGGTTCGTCGTCGCTCAAGTACAGCCTGGTCGACGCCGCCTCCGGCGAGGCCGCGGCGACCGGCCTCGTCGAACGGATCGGTGAGGATCAGAGCCACCACGAGCATCACGGGCCGGCCGGCGACTTCGACGACAACCAGGCCGTGCCGAATCACGAGGCCGCGCTGGAGGCCGCAGTGCGAGCCTTCGAGACGCACGGTCCGGCACTGGCTGAGATGGACATCGTGGCGGTCGGTCATCGGGTCGTTCACGGTGGCTCGAAGTTCGCGGCGCCCACCTTGGTGGACGACGCCCTGGTTGCCGAGGTGACCGACCTGGTTCCGCTGGCCCCGTTGCACAATCCCGCCAACCTCGAGGGCATCAAGGTCGCGCGACGGCTGCTGCCCGACCTGCCGCACGTGGCGGTGTTCGACACGGCGTTCCACCAGACGTTGCCGCCGTACGCCTACACCTACGCGGTGCCGTCGGAGTGGCTGGACGAGTACGGGATCCGGCGGTACGGGTTCCACGGGACGTCGCACTCGTTCGTGTCCGGAGAGACCGCGCGACTGCTCGGTCGCGAACCCGATGACATCAACGTGATCGTTCTGCATCTCGGCAACGGTTGCTCCGCGGCCGCCGTACGGCGGGGGCAGTCGGTCGACACGTCGATGGGACTGACGCCGCTGGAGGGTCTGGTGATGGGGACGCGGTCGGGCGATCTCGATCCGGCGATCCACGGGCATCTCGCGCGGGTCGCGGGGCGCTCGGCCGAGGAGACCGACCAGGCGCTCAACTCGCAGTCCGGACTGAAAGGGCTGACCGGGGCGAACGACTTTCGGGAGGTGTCGCGACGCCGCGCGGCCGGTGACGAGCGCGCGCAACTCGCGTTCGACATCTACTGCTACCGGTTGCGGAAGTACATCGGCGCGTACTACGCCGTACTGGGGACTGTGGACGCGATCGTGTTCACCGCAGGGGTCGGGCAGCACTCGGCCGAGGTCCGGGCTGCCGCGCTCGACGGACTTGAAGGGCTCGGCATCCGCCTGGACCCCGAGCGGAATGCGCAGCCGGCGGGCGGAGTCGTCTCGACGGCGGACAGTCCGGTCGCGGTGCTGGTGATCCCGACCAACGAGGAGTGGGAGATCGCCCGGCAGGCCGTTGAAGTGACCCAGGCCTAGGTCTCTTCGCGGAACGCTTCGACAGCGGTCGGGAGGGTGTAGAAGACCCGGTCGGCGCCGAGGCGGTCGAGGAACCCGGCGGCCTCCAGGTCGTCGCGGAGATCCTGCTTCACCCGGGCCAGGGCGAGGACGATACCGCGGGCCTCGAGTTCCACGCGGAGGGTGTCGAGCGCATCGAGCGCGGTGATGTCGATCTCCACGTTCGCCTCGGTGTTCAGCAGCAGCCAGCGGACCGGCGTCGGTGCGTCGTCGACCGCTGCCAGCGCGCGGCGGTGGAAGTCCTCGGCGTTGGCGAAGAACAGCGGCGAGTCGTAGCGGTACACGACTAAGCCGGGCACCGGGCGCGCGTCCGGGTAGTCGTCGATGTCGTGCATACCGGCGATCCCCGGGACGTAGCCGAGGATCCCGTCGTGCGGCCGGGCGACCCGCCGGAGTACGTCGAGCACGGACAGCCCGACCGCGACGAGGACGCCGTTCAGGACGTCGAGCGCGACCACGCCGATGGTCGTCGCCGCTGCCAGGAGGAGTTCGCTGCGCCGGAACGAGGCGATCCGGCGGAACTCGGCGAGGTCGATCAGGCGCAGAGCGGCGTACACGACGAGGGCGCCGAGGGCCGGGATCGGGAAGGTCGCCAGCAGCGGGCCGGCGAAGAGCAGGGTCGCGACGATCGCCGCCGCGGCCACCAGAGAGTAGACCTGACTCTTCGCGTTGGAGGCCTCCGCGAGCGCTGTCCGGCTGCCGCTGCTGCTGATCGGGAAGCCGCGGAACAGACTGGCCGAGATGTTCGAGAGTCCGAGGACGAGCAACTCGCCGCCCGCGTCGATGCGTTCTCCGGTCCGGCCGGCGAACGCACGGGCGGTGAGGACCGTGTCGGTGTACCCGACCAGGGCGACTCCGACCGCGGGCAGCGCGAGCAGGCCGACATCGTGGACGGTGATGGCCGGCAGGTGCGGCACCGGAAGCCCACTCGGCACCGGACCGACCACATCCACACCCTTCGCGCCCAGGTCGGCCGCCCAGGTCACCAGTGCGGCCAACGCGACCACGATCAACGGACCGGGCAACCGCGGCGCCCAGCGCGCCAGCGCCAGCAGCAACGCCAGGGCCGACATCGACATCACCACCGGTGCGAATTCCCATTGACCGATCAACCGGATCGCCGACACCACCTCGGCGAGTGGCGAGTCGCCCTTCACCGGCGCACCGGTCAGCCGGCCCAGCTGACCGGTCATCATGATGATCGCGATCCCGGTCAGGTAGCCGACCAGGACCGGCTTCGACAACAGGTCCGCGAGGAACCCGAGACGGGCGGCCCAGCCCACCACGCAGATCACACCGACCAAGAGGGCGAGTACGGCGGCCAACGCGGCGTACCGCACCGGGTCCCCGGCGGCGAGCGGGCCGATCGCGGCGGCGGTCAGCAGCGCAGTCGTCGACTCCGGGCCCAGCGACAGCAGGCGCGACGAGCCGAGCAGGAAGTACAGGACCAGCGGACACAGCGCGACCCACAGTCCGGTGACCGCCGGAAGCCCGGCGAGTTGGGCGTAGGCCATCACCTGCGGGACGAAGTACGCCGCCACCGTCAGCCCGGCGAGCACGTCCGACCGCAACCAGCCTCGCTGGTACTGCCGCAGCGTCTCGACACCAGGAACGGCCAACGGTCCCCCTTCGAGAGCGACTGTAACCGCGGCCGCCGTCCAACACGCCCGAACACGCACAAGCAGGTGCCGGGGGGAGGGCACGGGCCGGCGCCCCTGGGGGGGGGGGGCCAACACCGCGCTGGGCGCCCCCCCCCCGGGGGGGGGGCGAGACCCATACCCCCCCCCGC
>NZ_JBSHBJ010000006.1:78315-196874 GCF_053611945.1 Kribbella sp. NPDC054772
TCGGCCGGCGTCGCCCCCCACCTTCCCCCCCCCCGGGCCCCCCCTCTCTTGCGTTCGACCCCCGGGCCCCCCCACCCCCCCCCCCACCCCCCCAATTTGGGGGCCGGGCCCCCCCCGCCGCCCGCGCACCTGTGGGGTCGAGGCCAACACCCCTCTGTGGCCTCACCCCCCGGGGGTGGCGCGCGACACCTGACCCCCCGGTCGTCGGGTCACCGGACCCCTGATACCGGCTCCCACACCACCCACAGTGCCCGAGCGACCGCGGCCGACGGCAGGGCCAAAGGTCCCGAACCCGGCACCGGCCCACAGCCGCCGGCTTTCGGTCCGAAAGTCCCGCGTTCTCGGGACCCAACGCCCTTCTGTACAGCGCGTTCGCGAGATCCACTGGTATCAGGCGGAGGAAGCCCGGTACGCAGGTACGGAGAAGCGGACCCCAAGCCGCGCACCGTACAGCTCGTCCCGCTGCATCAGCGGCGGTGGACTTCCTCCGCTCCCCGGCGCCCAGCAGGAGGGCAGATGAAGCAGACCGTGAGGTTCGGCCGGATCTCGGGCGTGGAGGTCGGGGCCAACTGGTCGCTCATCGTGCTCGTCCTGCTGGTCGCCTACGGGTTGGCGACAGCCGTCCTGCCGGAGCTCGCGCCCGGACACCAGGCCGGCGTCTACTGGGCGATCGGCATCCTGGCCGGTCTCTTGATCGCCGGCTCGCTGCTGCTGCACGAACTCGCACATTCGGTGGTTGCCTTGCGGGCTGGGATTCCCGTCCAGCGCATCACCCTATGGATGCTAGGAGGGGTGAGCGTGCTGGGCGGCGAGCCGGCTTCACCGCGGACCGCGTTCTGGGTCTCGGCGTCCGGGCCGCTGATGAGCCTCGGGCTGGGGCTCGGCTCCGGCGTACTCGCGCTGCTGCTGAACATCGCCGGGGCGCCGCAACTGGTGGCCGCCACGCTTGTGTGGCTCGCCGTGATGAACGTGTTCCTCGCCGTGTTCAACCTGCTGCCGGGTCTGCCGCTGGACGGTGGCCGGATCCTTCGTGCCGCCCTCTGGTGGCGCACGGGCGACCCGAACCGGGCCGCGCTCTCGGCGGGTCGGGCCGGTCGCGTGATCGGTGTCGTTATCGCGGGCATCGGGCTCGCCGAGTGGGTCACCGGCCGCTACACCGGCCTGTGGCTGGTGATGATCGGCTATCTCATCGTCACCTCGGTCACCGCCGAGTCACGGACCGCCCGGCTGCGGATCGCGCTCGGGCCGACACCGGTCGCGGCCGCGATGTCGGTCCCGCCAGTGACGGCGTACGCCGCGATGCCGATCGACCGTTTCGTCGCGGATGCGATGACGCGGACCCGCGACGTGGTGTTCGCGGTGGTCGATCTCGACGCCCGCCCGACCGGCACGGTGTCGCTGCGCCGGCTGGCCCGGGTTCCTGTTCACCAGCGAGCCGGTCTGACGATCAGGGCGGCCCAGCGACCGCTGAACGACGTACCTGTTGGGCACGCCGACGATCTGCTCGGCGATCTGGTCATCCAGATGCCATCAGGCCCGGACGAACTCGCGCTCGTCGTCGGGGGCGACGGCCGGTTGGCCGGAGTGGTGCACGGGTACGACGTGACGCGCCTGGTGCAGCTCGCCGCTCTCCGGCCGTCAGATCAGGAAACGACGTCCGCCTGAACTCACGAGGGGCGTCGCAGCTCGGGGGACGGTGTCGGGTCCGGCTTGGCCGCCACATCGTCGTACCCCCAGGTCAGCAGGTTGTCGACGCCGACGACACCATCGACCGCGGCCGTCAGCTTCCCCGCGACCAGGGCGGTACTGCGCTCGTCGACCTCACCGGACAGCGTCACCACACCGTCGTTGACGCGGATCTCGATCGTAGCCGGGTCGGCCCAGAGTCCCCGCTCGACGATGTCGTGCCGGATCTGGTGCAGGATCCGGTCGTCGGCGGCGAGGAACGTCTTCAACAGGTCCGAGCGGGTGACGATGCCGGTGAGGTCGTCGCCGCCGGTCACCACCAGCCGGGTGATCCCGTGCGCCGCCATCGCCCGCGCCGCTTCGGGAACGGTCGCCGTCTCATCGATCGTCACCGCGGGCCGCGACATGAAGTCACCGGCCAACCGGCCGCCGGCGGACGCCGAAGCGCGCCGCTGCCGCCGACGGGCCAGCCAGGACCGCTTCGGTTGTTGCTGGAACTCCTCTTTGCGGAGCAGGTCGGTCTCGGAAACCACCCCGGCGATACCGCCGCGCCGATCCAGCACCGGTACGGCGCTGATGTGCTGCCCGGCGAGCAGCTCGACCACTTCCCTGTACGGCGTGTCCTCGGCCACCGTGACGACGTCACGGGTCATCACATCGGAAACCTGCAACGGACTAGTCATGGCGACCGGCCTCCAGTCTCTCCGGGTCTCACCTCCAGAAAACAGCGCGCCGGCTCGCCCCGGCAGGGCCTCGGGTCCCGGGTCCTGCGGTCCAAAAGTCCTTCCGCACGCGGCTGCCGGTTGAGGACTTTCGGCCCTGGCTCCGGTCCACCGCCACCTCCAAGGTTGAACCGTGGGCGCCCCGGTCCACGGTGCCTGGAGGATGTCCGATGACGATGCCCCAACAGTTCGACCGCTCCCGGCTCGAGATCCTTGGTACGGCGGAGTGCCTCCATCTGCTCCGATCGGTGCCGCTCGGCCGGCTGGTGTACACCTATGCCGGTCTCCCGGCGATCCGGTTGGTCAACTTCGTGGTCGACGACGACACCATCGTGTTCAGCACCGGGCCGGGTGACAAGTTCCGGGCCGCCGAGCGCGGTGACGTGGTCGCGTTCGAGGCCGACAACGTGGATCCCGAGCGGCACACCGGGTGGACCGTGACCGCGATCGGGCACCTGTCGGTCGTGACCCGCGACGAGGCCGACGCACTGCGCCGTACCTTGCCGCTGCACTCCTGGATGCCGATGGACGAACCGCAGTTCGTACGGCTGGGAGTCGAGTCCGTGCAGGGCCGCCGCCTGGTGCCCTGGGGACAACGCCCAAGATTCGGGAGTTCCCACAATGTGTGACGGTACGTAGGCTGGTGGGGTGGTCAATGGCTCACGGGCAGGACGCGGGAGCTGGGACGAGGGGGCGCTGGAGTACGCCGGGTTGTCTCGGGTGCGTCTCGATGCCCTGCTCCAGGAGCTGCTCGGCCGGGTCGACGAGATCATGGAGCACCAGGACCGGCTCCGCGCGCTGCTGGACGCGGTCGTCGGCATCGGGGCGGACCTGGACCTGAACAGCACCCTGGACCGGATCGTCACGGCGGCCTGCGAACTGGCCGGAGCGCGTTACGGAGCCCTCGGCGTGGTCGGACCGGACGGCAAGCGGCTGGTCCGGTTCATCACCTACGGGGTGGACGACGACGAGATCTCCGCGATCGGGGCGTACCCCGAGGGACACGGCATCCTCGGCCTGCTGATCGAGCACCCCGAACCGATCCGGTTGCACGACCTCGCCGAGCACCCGCGGTCCTACGGATTCCCGACCAACCACCCGCCGATGAGGAGCTTCCTCGGGGTCCCGATCCGGACCCGCGAGCACGTCTACGGCAACCTGTACCTGACCGAGAAGACCGGGGGCGCCGACTTCACCGAGGACGACGAACGCGCGGTCACCGCGCTCGCCGCCGCGGCCGGTGTGGTGATCGACAACGCCCGGCTGTACGCCGACACCGAGCAGCGCCGGCGCTGGCACGAGATCACCGCCGAGATCACCCAGCTGATGCTCGGCGAGTTCGACGCCGACCAGGCGCTGCAGCTGATCGCGCAGCGGTCCCGCGAGGTGTCCGGTGCACATGTCGCGGCCGTTCTGCTGGTCGACGCCGACGAGCTGGTCGTCCGCGCCGTCGACGGTCCGGCCGCGTTCACGAAGTACCTCGGCCGCCGGATTCCCGCCGATCTGCCGGTTCTCGGCCGGGCCAGTTCCGGGACCAGCGAACAGGTCGTGATCGAGGACCTCGCGCAGTTGCTGAAGGATTCCGGTGGGCTGACCGAGTTCCCCGAGGGGGCGGCCCTGGCGCGCACGACGCTGGCGCCGTTGCCGTCCGGCAGTACGCGCACCGGTGGTGTGCTCGCAGTCGCGGCCGAACAGGGCGTGAGCACTCGGGTCGCCGAAGGCGCCGACCTGGTGAGAATCTTCGCCGGCCAGGCGACCCTGGCGCTGGAGCGTGCCCAGGCCCAGCGGGATCGCGACATGCTCGCCGTTCTCGAGGACCGCGACCGGATCGCCCGCGACCTGCACGACCTGGTGATCCAGCGGCTGTTCGCTACCGGGCTCCAGCTCCAGGGCATGAATCGACTGGTCCGGCCCGAGCACCGGGACCGGCTCAGCCGCGCGGTCGAGGACATCGACACCACGATCCACGACCTGCGGGCCGCGATCTTCGAGCTCCAGCAGACCTCCGACAGCAGCTCGCTGCGCGGCGACATCCACACCCTGGTGGCGGAGTACGCCGGTCCGCTCGGTTTCCGTCCACAGCTGATCTTCAGCGGCCCGGTCGACACCGTGGTGCCGGCGGCCGTCCGCCCGCATATCCTCGCCGCCGTCCGCGAGTCCCTGTCGAACATCGTTCGGCACGCGGAGGCGTCGGCGGCGACGGTCGAGATCGGTGTCGACGCCGGCCAGGTGCTCGCCCGGGTCTCCGACAACGGGATCGGTATCAACCAACGCAGCCGCAACAGCGGACTGCGCAACCTGGCCGAGCGCGCCGAGGCGCTCGGCGGCACCGTGGACATGACGGACAAGGAGCCGCACGGCACGGTGGTCGAGCTGCGCGCGCCGCTCGGCGACTGACGGCCGAACGGCCTCCCGCGATCGGGACTCTTGCCCCCAGCGCCACGCCCTTGCACCGGCGAACCTGGAGATGGAGAACCAGTGGGAGGAGCATCCCGTGTCCGATCAACTCCCCGCCAAGGACGTCGAGGATCTGCTCGCGGCGGCGGTCGCCGCGCCGAGCATGCACAACACCCAGCCGTGGCGCTTCGAGGTCGAGGGCCACGTGGTCGACATCTACCTGGAAGGCTCCCGTACCCTGCCGGCCGAGGACCCGACCGGACGGGCGATGCGGATCGCCGCCGGCGCCGCCAGCTTCAACCTCCGCTGCGCGGCCGAGAGCCTCGGGTACGGCGCCTGGTTCGGGCTGGCTCCGTACCCGGATGAGCCCGATCTACTGGCCCGCATCGTGCTCGAACCCACGGCGGCCCGTAACGACGAGCTCCGGGACCTCGCCGAGTACATCCCGCACCGCCATACCGACCGGAACCCGTCCGACACCACGCCACTGGCCGAGAACGTCCGGGTGGCGTTGATGCGCGCCGCGTACGCCGAGGGCGCCGAGCTCACGTGGCTCGGCAAGGACGGCGTCCACACGGTGCTCGACATGGTGCTCGACACCGACCTGCGGGAGATCGGCGACTGGCACCGGCGGGCCGAACGGGCACGCTGGGTCGGTGGCGACCGCGCCGCCGACGGCGTACCCAGCTCGGCTCTGGGCCCGCGGTCGGCCAGCTACCCGGCGATCGTCCGCGACCTGGCCACCAGGCCGAACGACCGGAGCCGTGCCGAACGGAAGTTCGAGGAGCATCCGGACATCGCCGTGCTCTCGACGGCCTTCGACGAACCGAGCGACCAGGTGACGGCCGGGGCGGCGCTGGAGCGCGTGCTCCTGACGGCGACCCGGGCGGGGGTGAGCGCCTCGTTCCTCAACCAGCCGCTGGAGTTCGACGATCTGCGGCCACGGGTCCAACTGCTCACCGGACGGCCCGGGCACGCCGACATGATCATCCGCTTCGGCCACAGCCGGCCGCACCGCGGCGCCGCCCGCCGGCCCGTCGCCGAGTTCCAGGCGAAGGAGCAGTCATGACCACCTTGCGCCAGGAGATCGACCGCTGGGAGGCCGATCTCACGAACATCGCCGAGAACAGCCTCGCCGACAACTGGTTTCTCGAGGAGCGCCGGCTGACCGAGGCGCAGCACACGATCGTCGCGTTCCGCGGCCGGATCCTGCCGATGATCACCGCTCAGCAGCCGCACGACACGATCGTCGCCGACGAGATCGAGCATCTGGTGGACGCGCTCGAGGACCTGCGCAACGACCTGTTCCGGACCGTGCACCCGGTCGAATCGCACCGGGAGATCGCCGAGTCGGTCGCTGCCCTGCGCGCGCTCAGCCGAGTGGCGCTCCGGTTCGAGCGAACCTACGCGTCCTGAGCCTCACGCGTCGTCGCGACGGAGATGGCGCGCGAACCAGTCGGTCTCCGGCTCCGCCGAGGCGAGCCGGACCCGGATGTCCACGGCGAAGGCCCCGGACGGGGTGGCGATCAACGGGTTGATATCGAGCTCGGCGAGTTCGGGGACCTGACTCGCCAGCCACGCGATCCGGTGCACGACGTCGAGAACGGCCTCCTGGTCGGCGGCTCGCGCACCGCGGTAGCCGGCGAGCAGCAGCGCGCACCGCAACGAGTGCACCATCTCGCGTGCGTCCAGATCCGTGAGCGGCAGGCCACGCCACTGCCGATCGGCCAGTACGTCGGTCAGCACGCCGCCGCTGCCCGCCATCACGAGCGGCCCGAAGCGCTGGTCCCGCACCACGCCGATCACGAGCTCGGTCCCGTCCGGCGCCATCGCCTGCACAAGTACTTGTGGGTCACCCGTCGCGCGCGTGATCTCGTCGTACGCGACCCCGACCTGCGCGGAGTTCGTCAGCCCGACGCGCACGCCGCCGATGTCGGTCTTGTGCAGTACGCCGGGCGCGCCCGTCTTCACCGCGATCGGATACCCGGCCGCCTCGGCCGCCGCGATCGCCTCTGAACGCGTCAGCGCCGGCACGACCGGGATCATCGGCACACCAGCGCAGTCCAGCAGCAGACCCGCCCGCCGAGGATCCAGCCACCTGCCTCGAGGCATCCGCTGGAAGAAGCGCTGCACGACCGCCCGCGCGCCCACCGAGTCGACTCGCGCCAGTTCCGGTACGGCGCCCTGCGGTCGCGCCCGCCACTCGGCGTACTGCACGGCATGGGCCAGCGCCCGGACCGCACTCTCGGGGAACGGGAACACCGGCAACCGACGGCCGTCCGCCAGTGCGATCTCGGGCGCTGCGTTCGCCGAACCGACACAGTTCACGACGAGCGGGTGCAAGGCCTCGTTGCCGGCCGCGGCGATCGCAGCGTAGATCTCATCGACCTTGCCGGCCCGGGTCGCAGCGTAGTTCACCACGATACTGTCGATCTCAGCACTCGTCTTCAGCACCCGCAGGGTTTCCGTGAGAGACGCCGGCGACGCGGCCGCTCCGAGGTCGACGGGGTTCGCCGTACCCACGGCGCCGGTCGCCGCGAGCTGCTCCTGGACGGACGGGCTCAGCTCTGGCAGCTCCAGCCCGAGCCGGCCGGCCGCGTCAGCCGCGAGGATCCCTGCGCCACCTGCGTTGCCAACCACAGCGACCCGGCGGCCGTGCGGGAGCGGCGGGACGGCGAGCAGACGGGCGGTCTCCACCAGTTCCTCGACCGTGTCCATCCGCAGTACGCCGGACTGCGCGAACAGCGCGTCGACGGCGGTCTCGGGTGTTGCGGCCGCCGCGGTGTGTGAGGCCCCGGCCCGGCGACCACCGGCCGAGCGTCCGCCCTTGACCACCAGGATCGGTTTCGTCCGGCCGATCATCCGGGCCAGCCCACCGAACTTCCGCGGGTTGCCGAACGACTCCAGGTACAGCCCGATCACCGCGGTTCGTGGGTCGCCCCACCAGTGCAGCAACATGTCGTTGCCGCTGACATCGACCTTGTTACCGAGCGAGACGAACTCCGAGATGCCCAGTCCGGTCTGGCCGGCATGCTGCAGCACCGCGATCCCGACCGCGCCGGACTGCGCCGCGATGGCCAGCGCGCCGGGCCTCGGTGCGAGCTCCGCGAACGTCGCGTTCAGACTCACCTCCGGAGCCGTGTTCACCAGGCCGAGGCAGTTCGGGCCGATCAGCCGGAGGCTGTGGCGGCGTGCGACCGACAGCAGTTCGCGCTGCAGCTCGCGTCCGGCTGCGCCGAGCTCGGAGAACCCCGACGTCAGCACGACCGCGCCACCGACACCACGGTCACCGCACTCGGCGACGACGGCCGGTACCTGGTCCGCCGGAACCGCGATCACCGCCAGGTCGACCGTCCGTGGCACGTCCGCGATCGAGCGGTACGCGGGCACGTCCGCGATCCGGGCCGCGTGCGGATTCACGGCGTACACCGAACCGGTGAAACCGCCCGCGACGATGTTGCGCAGGAGCTCGTGGCCGATGCCGCCGGGCTCACGGCCGGCGCCGATCACCGCGACGGTCCGCGGCGAGAACAGCCGATGCAGGGAGCGGTTCTCCGCCGCCCGCTCGCGATCGGCCATCCGCTCCAGCGTCACCGGGTGGTACGCCGTGTCGAGGACCAGCTCGACGACTCCGCTCTCCAACCGGCGGACCTGTTCGAATCCCGAGCCGGCGAGCAGTCGCAGCATCTTCGCGTTCTCGCCGAGCGTGTCCGCGCGCAGTCGCTGAATGCCGTGCTCGCGGCCGGTCGCGGCGAGCTGCTCGAGGAGCAGCGTCCCGATCCCCCGCCCATGCACCGAGTCCTGCAGCAGGAACGCCATCTCGGCCTCGCCCGGGCGCAACAGCTCGTAGCTCGCGATCCCGACCAGGTCACCGCCGTACTCCGCGACCAGCGCGACGTGACCGTCCTGATCGGCGGCCAGGTGCCGCGTGTACTCGTCGGCCGACCGCCGGTTGATGCCGAAGAAGCGCAGGTACATCGACTCGTCCGAGACGCGGCCGTTCATCGCCTGCAGGGCCGGCTCGTCGTCGCCGCGGACCGGCCGGATGCGGACCACCGATCCGTCCGACGCCAGTACGTCCCAGCCCGCGTCCGGCCGGGTGCCCGGCTGGTCGATCGCCGTCATGACCGCTCCCCCTCCGACACCCCACCGCACCACTTTTAGAGCACCGCGGCCGGGCGGTGCCCGGCCAGTGCCGTCCGGTCCCGTCGCCCGGGACCTTCGCCTCTGGGTGGCGAGCGGCGTGGATCGCGACGCTGAGCTGAATGAGGGGAAGCGCATGACGGGGAAGTACGTCGTGGTCGGTATCGACGGCCGTCCCGACTGCGAGAACGCGATCCGCTGGGGTGCCGCCGAAGCCGCCGTGCGGGGTGTCGGTTTGCGGCTGGTGCACGCGTTCGTCTGGTCGGAGTTCCACGTGCCGCTCGGCCCGACCGATCTCGCACCCGGCCTGCGCGCCCAGGCCGAGGGGATCGTCGCGGACGCCGTCGACCTGGCCCGTAAGTTCGAACCCGGCGTCTCGGTGACGGGCAGCAGCGTCGACGGTTTCCCGGCCGCGGTGCTGCTCGGCGAATCGCGGACCGCCGCCCTGATCGTGATCGGCAGCCGGGTCACCGGACGGCTCTTGGGGATGGTCGTGAGCTCCGCGGGTGTCGAACTCTCCGCGCACGCCCACTGCCCGGTGGTCGTCGTACGGCCGGCCGACGACTCGCTGGCCGGCAGCCGGATCGTCATCGGGTACGACGGTTCCGCGCTGGCTCGCGCCGCGATCGAGTTCGGGCTCGAGTACGCGAACCGCCACGAGCTTCCGGCCCGGATCGTCGCGGTCACGGACAAGAGCGGTGACCACGACCTGCTCGCCGGGATCCGGCAGTACGCCGGCGATGCCGACCTCGTACGCGTCAGCGGTCACGAGTCGGAGCTGCTGCTCGAGTACTCCAGCGACGCGCATCTGCTCGTCGTCGGCTCCCGCGGGCGCGGCGGTCTCGCCGGTCTGCTCCGCGGATCCGTCAGCCAGACCATGCTCCGGCAGGCACCCTGCCCGGTCGCCGTCCTTCCGCCGGCGGCGATCGAAGGTCCCGGATAGGCCGGGCCGTTAGGCACTCCCGGCGTCGCAGGACCGACTGCTGTGCTGGACGTGACCGCGAAGGAGGTCCCTGATGCCCAAGAAGGTTCTGGTCGCGTACGCCAGCAAGGCCGGCTCGACCGCCGGCATCGCCGAGGCCATCGGCGCGGAGCTTCGGATCCATCATCACGAGGCCGATGTCGTCGACGTCGCCGCGGTCAAAGACGTCGAGGCGTACGACGCGGTCGTCCTCGGCAGCGCGATCTACGTCCGCCGCTGGCGCCGGGACGCCGTACGGTTCCTGAAGCACAACGCCGACGCGCTCCGCACGCGCCAGGTCTGGCTGTTCCACAGCGGTCCGGTCGGGCCGGACAGGGACCAGGACCAGGCGATGCCGCCCACCGTACGGCGCCTCGCGCACGAGATCGGGGCGACGCCGGCGATCACGTTCGCCGGCCGTCTCGACCCAGCCAGCGCGCACGGCTTCCTGGCCCGGCGGCTGGCCACCGGGAACCTCGCCGGCGACTTCCGTGACTGGAACCGGATCCGCATCTGGGCCGCCGACATCAGCGCCGCCCTCCACGCTGCCGAACGCAGCACCTGGCACCGGACACCCGTCCAGGACGAGACCACACGTCCGGCCGGCTACACGCCCTAGGGCGTGTCTCCCAATCCCCCGCCTACTGCGCGGCACTCGGCACGGCACCTCGCCGCACGGGATCAAAGGCCACGATGCTCCGCATCGAGACCTTCGCTCCCGCGCACCGATGCACCGCACCGAGCACCTGCTCGCTACGGCGCGGGATTGGGAGACACACCCTAGCGCTGCTGCTTCTTCGCGTGCTCGATGGCGAACACAGCGGCCTCGGTACGACGCTCCAGGCTCAGCTTGCGGAGCAGTGACGATACGTAGTTCTTCACCGTCTTCTCCGCGAGGTAGAGCGACTGGGCGATCTGACGGTTCGTCTTGCCCTCGGCGATCTCGGCGAGGATGCGGCGCTCCTGCTCGGTCAGGGCGGCGTACCGGGGATCTTCGGACTCCGTAGGATGCCGCAGTCGGTCCAGCACCTTCGCGGTCATGCTCGGGTCGAGCAGCGATTCGCCGGCAGCGAGCCGCCGTACGGCGTCGATCAGGGCCTGGCCGTGGATCTGTTTGAGCAGATATCCGGCGGCACCGGCCATGATCGCGGTGAACAGCGCCTCGTCGTCGGAGAACGACGTCAGCATCAGACAGGCCGGCGGTTCGTCCATCTGCGAGCGAACCTCGCGGCAGACCGTGATCCCGTCGCCGTCGGGCAACCGGACGTCGAGGACCGCGACGTCGGGGCGCACGGCGGGGATCCGGGCGATCGCCTCCGCAGCGGTCGACGCGTCGCCGACGACCTCGATGTCCGGCTCACCGTCGAGCAGCTGGTGCAGCCCGAGCCGCACCACCTCGTGGTCGTCGAGCAGGAACACCTTGATCGTCATCACCGTCTCCTTCGGCAGCACGTCGTACCCCCGCCCCAGCATCGCCTCCCGGTCGCGCAGGCCGCCAGGGACCACGGTCCCGGCCGGGCGGGACCTTCGGCGTCCCGGTGGCTTCCGGCCCAGGCCCCCGGTGACCTCGGACCCTGACCACGCCGCCATCCCGATGATGGTCTGGAACCGGACGATCAACCGAGAGGCAGACTCCGATGGACCCACAGCTCGCGGACCGCCCGGACGACCTGGGCAGCCGGATCCGGTACCGCCGGCAGGCGCTCGGCCTGACCAGGGCAGAGGTCGCCGACCGGGCCGGTCTGAGCGTGGCCCGCGTCGACCACATCGAGACCCGCCCGTTCACCCTGACCGGCGCCGAACTCGTCCGGCTGGCGCAGGCCCTGGACGTCAGCGTCGAGGGCCTCACCCACGCCGACCGGCCACGGACTCCCGTGCGACCGCCCGTCGCGCCGCACCTCGAGCCGATGCGAGCCGAAGAATGCCTCCGGCTGATCGAGAGCCGCTCGATCGGCCGGATCGCGTACGCCGGAGTCGGCGAACTGATCGTGATCCCGGTGAACTACTGCACTCTCGATCGGCTGATCGTGTTCCGGACCGCGTCCGACAGCGCCGTCGCGCAGTACGACCTGGAGCCGATCGCGTTCGAGCTCGACTTCGTCGACGAGGGGATGCGCGACGGCTGGAGCGTACTCGTCAACGGCACCGTCCGCCCCGCGGTCGACCTGGAGATCGAAGCCGTCCGCGACCGCGTCGAACCCTGGGCCGGCGCCCCCCGCGACACGTACCTGGTCATCGACCCCCACCACATCACCGGCCGCCGCATCCGCTCCTGGTAACAGCACTTTGAGCCCGTACCAACCAGGCGGCCCGAAAGTGGTTGGTGGGGGCCCAAAGTGCTGGTCAGAGGTCGATTTCGTGTTCGCGGAGGCGGGCGCGGGCCTCGTCGAAGTCCTCGTGGGTGATCTCGCCGGCGGCGTACCGGCGCTCGAGGATGTCGAGGGGCGACGGCAGGGTGGGCGGGGGCGGGCGGCGGCGCGGCCGCAGCAGCCGGATCGCGACCCAGGCCGCGGCGCCCGACACCAGGACCCAGATGACGATCAGAGTCACGGACCAGAACGCGGCCCCCGCTGCCGAGTGCATCATCGTCTGTTCACCTCCCGGACGCGACCGGGGCGAACCCGCTCAGCGGCCCGGAACTGCCGGCCGAGCTCCCGGCCCCAGCTCCGCGCGCGCTCGATCTCGGCCTCGCGGATCGGGCCGGTCGAGTCGTTCACGAAGAAACTCCCGGACTCCCCCAGCTGTCGATACCCCATCCGGCGCAGCAGCTTGGCCGCCGACCGCGCCGCCGAACCGGGCAGCCGCCGGACCTTGGCGATCCTGGTGTCGAAGGTCGCCATCCGCGGCGCATCCGTCCCGGATCCGGCGGCCGGCTCGAGCGCCGCCAGCCACTCGCGGATGCCGACCTCGATCGGCATCACCACGTCGGCCTGCTTCCACGCCTCCTGCCGGGTGGACGCCCGGCTCATCGAGAACGTGTGCGTCGGACCGCCGACGACCAGCAGCCGGACGTCGCCCGGTACGGCGCTCGGCGCCCGGTTGACCGCCACCGACTCGGTCGGGACGTACCGTCGCAACCCATCGCGGACCGCCCGCGCGATCCGCTCGGTGTTCCCGAACATCGACTCGTACACGATCAGGGCACGAACGGTCTCGGACATGATGTGCCTCCGTTCAGGACGTCGGGACCACGGCACCCGCAGCGGTCTCCAGCCGAGCGGCGTCGAGGCGATCCTCAGTAGCGGTCGGGTGGTGCGGGACGATCGCCACCGGGCAGGTCATCGCGGCCATCGAGCGCCGGGCCACGGGATCGATCGGCAGCGCGCCGGTGTGCGCGCCGACCACGATCAGGCCGACCTCGCCGCTCTCGTGCACCAGCGCCGCGGCCGGTGGACGGCTACTCAGGAAGCGCGTCACCTTCACCGTCGGGTACCGGCTGGTCCACGGTGCGAGCGTGGCCGACAACAGGTAGTCCGCGCGACTGATCCACGAGCCCTCCGGGTCCGCGTCCGCGAACGGCCGCTCGGCGGGGATCCCGGCGTGCACGACGATCAGGTCGCCCTCTCGGCCGGTCGCGACGCCGAACGCGAACTCCAGTGCCTCGGCAGACAGCGTCGTACCATCGATGCCGACAGCAACCTTCCGGTCGTGCAACGACGGCTTCCAGGACAGCGGGACGACGATCACGGGGCAACCGGCCCGCCCCGCCAGCGTGAGATTGGCCTGGGTGTGGACGAGCCGCTGCGGACCACGGCTGCGGGACCGGCCGACCACCAGCATCCGCGCGTTGCGCGCCGCGTGCGCGAGGACCCGGAGCCGCGAGCCCTCCTCGGTGATCGCGGCCAGCTCGGCCGCGTGCCTCTCCCGGTGCCGCACGTGCGCGACCGCCGCGCGCACCGCGGCGTCGGCCAGCTCGGCCGGTGACTTCGCCGCGAACTCGGACATCATCGGATCATCGAATCCGGCCGGGCCGTCTGGACCGTGCAGCGAGCGCGGCCCGTACGGAGCGAGCAGCACAAGTTCCGCGCCGGTCCGCAACGCCTCGGCGGACGCGTAGTCCACCACCCGCAGGTTCTCCGCGGTCCCGTCCACTTCCACCACGACAGGCCCGGTCCGGTTCCACTCAGTCATCTTTCTCACCTGGCGCTCCAGCAGGTACGACGGCCAACGGACAGGTCACGTGGTGCAGTACTCCTCGGGTCACCGAACCGGCCACGAACGACGCCAACCGGGTGTGGTGGCGGGTACCGACGACCAGGAGCCGGGCATCGGACTGTTCGGCGGCGGTGACCAGACCGTCGACCACGTGGCCGCGGCGGACCTCGACCTGGAACGTCACGTCCGGGTACTTCCGGCGCCATCCGGTGGCCAGGTCCTCGAAGTACCGCTGGGCGGTCTCGGCCCACTCGGCGCTCACGGCGTTCGTCGCGTCCCAACTGTAGACCGGCGGGATGTCCCAGACATGCACGATCCGGACCGGCAGGTGCCGTTCGGCGGCCGCGCTGATCGCGAACTCACGGACCGCTGCCTCCTCGGCGGAGCCCGCGGGCTTGTCGGCCCGCCCGTCGGCTGGGCCGTCCGGAGCGCCGTCCGGAGGGCCGTCCAGGGCGACCAGCACCGGACCGGTGTGGTCGGACGGTTTCCAGTGCTCCGGCACGATCACCACAGGTACGGCGGCGTGCGCGACGACCGCCTCCGACGTGGAGCCGATCAGCAAGCGCTTGAAGGTACCGAGTCCGCGACGGCCGACGACCAGCATCCGGCTGCCCGTGGCCGCGTCTGCCAGGCTGCGGGCGGGTGGGCCGACCGTCAGGTCCATCTCGTGATCGGGGGCGTCCGGCGTCTCGTCGAAGTACTTCTCGATGTCGTTCACCAGATCCATCGCCGCGTCGTCGACCAGTTCCGGGTCCCAGCCCGGCACTCGCCGGAGCTGCTCGTCGATCACGTGCACCACTTGGAGGGGCTCCTGCCGGAGCAACGCCTCCTGCAGGGCCCATTCGAGCGCGCCGGTGTCCCGCCAGGAGCGGTCGACCCCTACGTGGATCACCGGCTTCACGGTCATTGTGCTCACTTCTCGCTCACCCCCCGCTCGCGCATCGTTCGTTCATCGCAGCCACGGGTACCGGCGGACCGGGTTCAGCCCGCTCCACCACCTGCCCAGGCCCCACACGTTGCCAGCGGCAACGAGTGCGAGGACGATCACGGTGATGGCGCCGAGGATGTGGTCGTCGATCACCGGGTTGGTCTGCGGCGGCAGGTTCGCGGACCACATCAGCAGGTACAGCAACGCCCCGGCACCGGCGGCGATCCGCATCCCGATGCCCAGCGTGAGCGCGAGGCCGATGCCCGCCAGCCCGATCATGAACAGCGGGCTGACCCACCAGTCGCCGGCCAGCGAGCGGTAGAAGCTGTCCAACGGGCCGGTGGCGCCCTTGAGGAAGCCGGCAGTCACGTCGCCGCCGTCGACCCAGCCGTGGCCCGACTTCGTCGCGTAGCCGAGGCCGAACAGTTTGTCGAGGAAGGCCCACAGGAACGTGAGGCCGTACGCGATCCGCAGTACGGCGAGTGCGCGGCCGGCCGCGGTGGTGATGATCGGGTGCCGATCGCCTTCAACTTGCACAGTTGTTCGCGTCGTGGGAGCCGGCAGGTGCTGCCGGTGCGATGTGGTGGCCATGATGTCGTCCCTTCACTCGAGTCCCGCACTTCGATCGTGGAATCTGCCGGCGCCGGCGGTCAGAGCCGTTCTCACCTCACTCGCGGGAGCCGAACGGCCCGCCGGTCCCGGGACGTATGCCGCTGTGCATCGCGCGGCGGGCGGGCAGACGCTGAAGCGGGAGGAACATCTGTCGAGGAGGGGCCGATGCTGACCGACCAACTGTCGACCGAGGCCCGCGGCGTCCTGCTGCAGGCCGCCGGTGCAGCGGCCGGGGACCACGTCCGGCGACCGTTGCGGCTCGAGGTCGACCAGGACTGGATCGATGTCCGGCTCGACGGCCTGACCGCCCGGCGGGACTTGGTCGCGCGCCGAGCGGATCGCGACCGGCGCCGCGGCGCTGAACCTCCGCTGCGCCGCCGCGTCGCTGAGCTACGACGCCTGGCCGGCCAGCTACCCGGACCTGCACGACCGCGGCCTGGTCGTCCGGATCATGCTCCAGCCGACCGGCCTGCCCGATCAGGACCCGGACCGGTATGGCGCTGCAGCGCGTCCTGCTCACCGCCCTCGCACACGACGTGCGAACGACTTGCCTGAACCCGACGCTGATCCGCTTCGGCGGATCGGCGGCAGAAACGGACACACCCATGACTACCCGGAACGACCGAGTCACCCGCGCCACCACGGAGACACCATGAATGCCGTACTGACCGAGGACGAGGTCGGCATCCTGCTCGCCGCCGCGGCGCACGCACCGTCCCTGCACAACACCCAGCCGTGGCGGTTCGAGGTGCACGGCCCGGTGCTCGACATCCTGCTCGACGAGGACCGGGCGCTGCCCGCGGCCGATCCGTCCGGACGGGCTGCCCGGATCGCGATCGGCGCCGCCGCGTTCAACGTCCGCGTCGCCGCTGCCGTCCTCGGGCACGAGGCGAACCTGGCCGCGAACCCCGATCCGGCCTTTCCCGAGGTCGTGGCCCGCGTCTTCCTTGCCGACCGCCGGGCGCCGGTCTCGGACCTCGCCCGCTTGTACGGCGAGGTTCCCGCGCGGCACACGTATCGCGGTCCGCTGCTCGACCACCCGGTTCCGCAGCGGGTCCGCGACCAGCTCGACGCGGCCGCCCGCGCCGAAGGAGCGAGGCTGCACTGGCTCGACGCCGCGACGGTGGCAGAACTCGGCGTGCTGCTGCGCCAAGCGGACGCCGCGGATCTGCACGACGAGGACCGGGTGCACGAGCGGATGCGGTGGGTCGGTGGCGACCGCGTCGGCGACGGTGTCCCGGAGAGCGCTCTCGGACCGGTGCCGGTCGGCTCGGCGTACGTGCGTGATCTGTCCGCCGGCGTCAACGTCCGGCAGCGTGATCGGGCGGTCTTCGAGCTGCACCCGGCGATCGCCGTACTCAGTACCCGCGGCGAGGACAGCGACGGTTGGGTCGGTGCCGGCGTCGCGCTCCAACGCGTGCTGCTGGTCGCTACGTCGTACGACCTGACGGCGTCGTTCCTCGATCAGGTGCTCGAGCACCCGGAGCCCCGGTTCCGGGTCCGGGAGCTGATCGGCGGCCGGGCGTGGCCGCAGATGGTGCTGCGGATCGGCTACCCCGCCGGGCCCACCGGGCACGCAGCGCGGGTGCATTGGCGCGACGTCCTCGACGAGCGGTTCTGACTACCTGTTCTGATAGGAGGAGACACTCATGGCGTCAGCGTCCGCGCCGATCGTGATCGGGTACGACGGTTCGCCCGGCAGCACGTCGGCTCTGCAGTGGGCCGCTGCCGCGGCGGATCGTGCGATGGCACCATTGCGAATTCTCGAAGCCTTCGAGATCGTCATCGTCACGCGCCCGACACCGGGCCACGTCGTTCCGCTCGAGGCGGTCCGAACGGCCCGCCAGCAAGCGCTTGACGACGCCGCAGACAGCATCCGGGCCCAGTACTCCGGGCTGCGGGTCGACACCGCCCTTGTCGGCGGGGCCGCGCCGAAAACGCTCGTCGACGCGGCCCAGGACGCCCGGCTGATGGTCATCGGATCCCGCGGTCACGGCGGCTGGAGCGGACTGCTGGTCGGCTCGGTCGCGGTCCAGGTGACCATGCACGCCGAGTGCCCGGTCGTGGTGGTCCCACATGACGCGCCGTCGCACGCGGACGACGAGACACCCGTGGTCGTCGGAGTCGACGGGTCGAAGGCCTCGGCGCGGGCCATCGGCTTCGCCTACGATCAGGCCGATTCGTTGCACACTTCGGTAGTCGCCGTGCACGCCTGGAGCAGCCCGTTCCACCGCTACAACGACAACGTGTCGGAGCTGGAGTTCGACGAGGAGACGATCCGCGAGGAGTCGCGGCTGCTTGTCGCCGAGTCCGTCGCCGGCGCGGCCGCGGATCACCCTGACGTGGCCTGGACGACCGAGCTGGTCCCGGGATCCGCGGCCGAGGGCCTGGTACAGCGATCCGAGTCCGCACGCCTACTCGTCGTTGGATCCCGCGGCCGCGGCGGCTTCACCGGCCTGCTGCTCGGCTCGGTCAGCCAGAGCGTCCTGCACCACACGAACTGCCCGATCGCCGTCGTCCGTTGATCGGGCAGTCCGCTGGACGAACCGCTACTCGACGCCACGCTCGCTGAAGAGGGCGACCTTGAGTGCGCCGGTGGTGGCGGGGTCCGAGAAGACGTCGTACGCGTCCTGCATCTCGTCCAGCCCGAACCGGTGCGTGATCAGCCCGGGGAGCTCGAGCCGTCCCGCGGCCAGCATCGAGAGCAGCTTCGGGGTCGAGGACGTGTCGACCAGACCGGTGGTGATGGTGACGTTCTTGATCCACAGGTCCTCGAGGTGCAGCGTCGCCGGCGCGCCGTGGACGCCGATGTTCGCGACGGTGCCGCCTGGGCGGACCAGACGGGTGCAGAGCTCGAAGGTCGCCGGGACGCCGACCGCCTCGATCGCGACGTCGGCGCCGAGCCCGCCGGTCAGCTCGCGGATCTTCGTCTCCACGTCCTCTTCCGGCCCGAGTGCCAGGTCCGCGCCGCGTTCAAGTGCTGCCTTGCGACGCGAGTCGGCCGCATCGACGACCACGACGCGCGATGGCGTGAAGAGTTTGCTGGTCGCCAGCGCCGCCAGACCGATCGGGCCCGCTCCGACGATCACGACCGTGTCGCCCGGCGAGACCCCGCCGTTCAGGACGCCGACCTCGAACGATGTCGGCAGGATGTCCGCGAGCAGCACGGCCTCCTCGCTGCTGACGTTCTCCGGCAGCTTGTAGACGGAACGGTCCGCGAACGGGACCCGGACCTGCTCGGCCTGCGTACCGTCGATCAGGTGCCCGAGGATCCAGCCGCCACCGCCCAGACACTGCCCGTAATGCCCTTGCCGGCAGTACTCGCAGCGGCCGCACGCGGTGATGCACGAGATCAGCACCCGATCGCCGACCGCCACTCCGCGAACGCCGTCCCCCACGGCCGTGATCGTCCCGACCGCCTCGTGGCCGAGGATCCGGCCGGACGCGACGGTCGGCACATCGCCTTTCAGGATGTGCAGATCGGTGCCACAGATCGTCACCGCGTCGACGCGGACGATCGCGTCCTCGGGGTCCTGGATCACCGGATCGGGCACCTCGTGCCAGCTCCGCTGCCCCGGACCGTTGTAGACCAATGCCTTCATCACGAACCTGCCTTCATCACGAATCTCGCCGGACGAAACTTCCCTCCCTTCGACCCTGGAACCCGCGGCGATCGGTGGCAGCGGCCGAACAGCCCGCCTGGACCGGGACCTTCGGTGCGCCCGTTCGGGACCTTCCGTCCTGCCCGCGCCAGTTGCGCGCGACTTGACTGGAGCCGCAGGAGTCCAGCCCCTGGAGGTGCCCATGTCCCCTCAACTGTCCCCTCAACTGCCCGTGCTGGTGGGAGTCGACGGATCGCGCGACGGCCTGATCGCGCTGACCTGGGCAGCGTCGTACGCCGTCCTTCAGCACTCACCACTGCACGCGGTGTACGTCGTCGACGACGAACGGCAACAGCCCGCCGCCGCGCCGCCCACCGGAGCGGACGACGGCACCGAGGTGCTCGACGACGCCCTGCACGAACTCGACCGGCTGCGGTTCCGGTCCGCTTCGCTCGAGGTCCGCCACGGTCACCCGGCGCAGACCCTACTCGCTCTCGCCGAGCAGTCGACCGCGCTGGTCGTCGGCCGGCGTGGCATGGGCGGCTTCGCCGAACTGGTGCTCGGCTCCACGTCCCAGGTCTGCACGGCGCTCGCGACCAAGGTCCCGCTGATCGTCGTACCGGACACCTGGGACCCGGCCGCGCCCGCGCACCGACGGATCGTGGTCGGTATCGACGGGTCACTCGAGGGCCAGGACGCATTGCGGTTCGCCTTCGAGCTCGCCGACGCGACCGGCGCCGAGGTCCTCGGCGTCCATGCGGTCGACCTCGGCGAGACCTACCCGGACCCGAACGTCTGGATCGATCCCAACCAGCAGCCCTGGATCGAGTCCGCCGACGACCTGTTGGCCCACACGCTCGAGGGCTGGGCCGCGAAGTACGCCGACGTACCCGTGCAGCGTCGTGGCGTGATCGATCATCCGGTCCTCGTGCTGGCGCGCGAGTCGCAGGCCGCCGACCTGGTCGTGGTCGGCGGCCAGGGCCGGACGGCGTTCTCCGAGCTGCGGATGGGGTCCGTGGCCCGCGGCCTGCTCTACCACTCACACTGTCCGGTCGCCGTGGTCCACCGGCCGGAAACCTGATCTGGACCGCGCCGTCGTGCCCGGCCGCCGTGTCGTCACCGCCGCTGTCCCGCTCGGTCTGCTGATCGCGCTCTACTGCGTTTTCCTTGCCGCCGGCAACTTGATCCCGGGGCGCGCGATGACGGCCGGCATCCTGATCTGCGGCGGCGTGCTCACACTGGTCCTCGCCGACCCGCACGATCCGCCCGTGGTCAGCTGGCTCACGCCGATCCTGGCCGTGCCCGCGACCGCATGCGCCGTGCTGGCCATGGCCTTCGCGCCCACGCTGTTCCGTACTCTGGCGATCGCGATGCTGCTGACTTTGTGGACCGTGCAGCTCACCGAGCACGTCTCGTTCGGATCAGGGACGCGCGGCCCAGTCGTTCCAGCTCGCCTTGGCGCCGGAGTCGCCGATCCGTACGACGTCGTACACAGCGGCCCCAGCGACGAGGACAGCGACCACGGTCAGCGCGGCGGTGAGGCTGCCCGAGCTGGGCGCGAGGAACGTGCGCTTGGCCGGCGTACGTCCGGCGGCCTCCCGCTGCCGCCACCAGAGCAGGACCGCCAGCACAGCGACGCCGACGGCGGCGTAGATGGCGGTGTCGCCGAGCTCGGCGTGCCGATGGATCAACGGGTTCGGTGAGAGCCGGCTCTCCAGCCACTCCCCTGCGCTCGTCGTGATCGGCACCAGCACTACGACCAGCAGCGACAGGACTGCGTTCGGCCCAGCGAGCCGGCGCCTGGCCGCGGGCCACAGCGCGGTCAGGGCCAGGAGGACCGCCGACAACGGCAGGAGGACGACGATGGCGTGCACGAGAAGCACGTGGGCCGGGAGACCGTTGACTGTCTGCACTGTCTGGATCACGTTCCTTCGACTCGGACGAGCTGGAATCAGTCAGGCTGGCAGTGCGATCTTGGAGGTTTCTTGGAAGGCGTCATCCCGCCGGCCGGAAATGCGCGGCGTCGAGTGCGGACTGCAGGGAGCGGCGGTAGCCGTCCGAGGTGAACGTTGCCCCGGACACCGTGTCGATGCGGGCGCTCTGCGCGGCAACCGCTTCCTGCTCGAGTTGCGGTAGCGCGAACGAACTGATCTCCCGGTCACGCCCGCCCGACGCCGGATAGACCAAGGCGGTCACCGCGGTCAGCCGGTGCCCGCGGACGCTGATCCGGACCTGCACCGGTCCGTACCGCGTGTCTTCCGATGATCCGTTCGCGGTCAGGTCAGTGGACCCGGACTTCGGACTGACAACGCCTGGTGCGGCCGCCGCCGGCGCCGACGCGGTCGAGACATGGTTCCGGCTGGTCGGGTACAGGAACAGCAGCACCAGCAGTACGCCGGTACTCCCGCCCACCACCAGATTGCGCCGGAGCCGCTCCGAATGCGTCTTCATCGCGCACCGGCCTGGTGCGCCGCATCCAGGGCCGACTGCAGCGACTGGCGGTACCCCTCGGAGGTGAAAGTCGCACCGGAGACAGTGTCGATCTGCGCGCTCTGTGCGGCGAGCGTCTCGTGGTTGAGCTGCGGGACCGCGTTGCTGTTGATCTGATCGGTCTGCCCGTCGCCGCTGGGATGCTGCAGCGTGTGCGCCTTGGTGATCCGCCCGCCGCGCACGGTGATCTCCACCTGAACCGGCCCGTACTGCGTGTCCACCACGCCCCCGGCGACGGTCACCGCTGCCGCGGTGGGTCGAGCGGTCGAGTGCGGCGTCGGTGCAGCGGTCGATCTCGGCGCCGTCGGAGTCGTCGGGATGCGAGGGGTCGGAGCGGTGCTCCGGGGTGGTGGCGAGGTCCGGTGGCCGGTGCGTCCGGGCCGCGGGGAGGGCTGCGTGCCGCCCGCTCGCTTGGAGTGCTCCGTGGGAACGACCACGGCTGCCGTCATCCCGTTGTGCGACGACTGCAGACTCGCCCGGAACGCGACCGCGACCACGGCGGTCGTCGCAACCGTCATCAGCACCTTGACCCCGCGCCTCATACACATGCTCCTCTCACCACGAGAACCGTTCCTGGTGCAGTCGCTCGGCCGGCAGTCCGGCTGCGAGAACTGCCGTACACACCGCATCCATCCAGCGATCCGGTCCGCAGACATAGACGTCGTACCCCGTGATCCCCGGCACCAGATGCCGTACGGCGTCCTCGTCGGACCAGGACCGTGCGCTCTCCGGAAGCCACGACGCGCGGTGCTGCAGCCGCGGGCCGAGCAGGTAGTACAGGGCGATGCCACGGCGCTCGGCCAGCTGCTCGAGCTCGCTGCGGAACACCAGGTCGGCCTCGCTGTGCGCGCGGTAGACCAGGATCGCGTTGCCCGGCCGGTAGTCCAGTTCCTCGAGCAGCGCGCGGAGCGGGGTGATGCCGATGCCACAGCCGAACATCGCCACCCGGTCCGTCTCCCGCCGCTCCGCGGTCAAGCGCCCGTACGGTCCCTCCACCGCGACCCGCGTGCCGGGCCGCAGGCGAGCGAGCCGGCTGCTCCCGTCGCCTGCGGCCTTCGCCGTCACCCGGAGCCGGTCCGGCGCGGGTGATGCCGACAACGAGTACGGGTTGCCCCGTGACCATCCCGGACCGTCGAGGAACCGGAAAACAAAGTACTGCCCGGCGCGAACCGGCAACCGGTGCAGACCGCGACCACCAAGTAGTACGGTCACCACGCCGGGCGCCTCGGGGATCACCTCGCTCACTGTCAGTCCGTGCCGCAGCGTCCGCCACGCCGGCAGTGCCAGCCGGTACAGCAGGATCGCGCCGAGCGCGACTCCGTACGCCGACCACCAGTAGACCCGCGCGAGCCTCGAGGTCGTGAAGTCCGCGCCGGTCCAGATCTCGTGCGGCACGGACAGTCCTACGCCGATGTACGCGTACAGATGCAGGAGGTGCCAGGACTCGTACCGCAGCGCTCGCCGCGCGACCTTGACCGAGGTGACCACCACCAGCGTCAACGCGATGGCCGCCGCGGTCGCCAACAGCATCCCGCCGTACGTCGTGACGACGGTCCACGTCTCACGCAGAAGGTTGACGTGGTCACGCAAGGTGTAGCCACCGAGGATCAGCACGATGTGGACGAGGAGCAGGTTGAACGACCAGAACCCGACCAGCCGGTGTCTGCGCGCCAGCTCGTCCTGACCGTAGCTGCGCTCGATCATCGGCACTCGCGCCATCAGGAACACCTGCACGAGCAACAGATCCGCCGCGACCAGCCCCGAGAGCCGACCCAGCGTGGTGAGCAGGTCGGCCGGGCCGCCGGCCAGGTTCTGCAGGCCACGCCCCGACACCCAGAGCGCGATCACGACCAGCGAACTCGCCCAGCAGGCGAGGCCGATGGCGTCGCGCCACCACGCCGGGGTCGCGCGAACCCGGCGTACGCGCACTCTCCGCGGCCGGGTCGTCACTTGCCCTGGGCCGCGGTTCGTCATGCTCCGACGATCGCCCTGCATTCTTAGTCGTTCCTTGGACGCTTCCCGCGCCGGACGAACCACGTCAGCGTCGGGACCTCCGGTGGTGCACTACCAACGCTACGACGATCGCGATCACGACCAGGCCGAGCAGCACGCCGCTCACGACCCCCAGGCGTTGTTCGAGCGCCCGGTACGATGCACCGGCCAGATAGCCGCCACCGGCCACCAGGACGGCCCAGATAGTCCCGCCGACGACATTCGCGACGGTGAAGTGCGACCGCTGCATCCGGCTCATCCCCGCGATGCCGGGCACCAGTGCACGGAACGCTGCGGTCCACCGCCCGAGGACGACCGCCACGGCGCCACGGCGGCCGATCAGTGCGAGGGTCCGCTCGATCTGTTCCGGTCGCCGGAAACGCCGCGGCAGCCGTTCGAGCACCCCGGACCCGTACCGGCGCCCGACCAGGAACCCCACTTGATCACCCGCGATCGCACCGACCGCTGCCGCGACCATCACTGCCCACAGCGGCAGCCCCCCGGCGTGCGCGACTACGCCGCCGACGATGACCGCGGTCTCCCCAGGCACCACGAGTCCGAGGAACGTCGAGGCCTCGAGCGCCGGCAGCAGACAGACCACCGCGAGCACCAGCCACGCCGGCAGCTGGGCGAGCCAGTCGAGGACGGCGCTCATCGACTGGTCCTCCGCGCTGGTCGCCACAGCTCGTCGGCACCCCAGGGCGACCAAGCCGAAGGGTGGGTGAGCTGCCGCATCAGCTCACCCACCCAGCTGTTACCCGGCCACCGGGTCAGTTCGTCAGCTGCCACAGTCCCGCGCTCCTAGCCGAGGACCTGTCTGGGCGACCGCATCAGGATGTCTCGTGCCGGCGGACGACCGCGACCGGTGAGTCGGCTTGGTGTAGCAGGCTCTGGCTGACGGAGCCGAGCAGCAACCCCTTCACGCCGCCGCGGCCGCGCGAGCCGACCACGACCAATGACGCCTTCCCGGACAGTTCGATCAGCCGCGCTGCGGCCCGGCCGGCGACGACAGCGGCATGCACCCGAACGGTCGGGAACTTGTCCCGGTACGGTTCCAGGCTGTCGGTCAGCCAGCCCTCGAGCAGTTCGTCCGTGCTGTCGACCGACTCGGAAGGATCCGCCTGTGGATGCCAGCAGTACGCCACCTCCAGCGACTCCCCCGAGCGGGCCGCCTCCTCGAACGCGAAGGTCAGCGCGTCCTCGGAGTCCGGCGAGCCGTCCGTGCCCACCACGATCGGCCCGGCCCGGCCCGTACCGCGGACCACGACCACCGGACACGGCGCCTTGGAAGCGACGGCGATCGCGACCGAGCCCAGCACCGCGGCCGACATCTTGCTCCGCGACCGGGTCCCGACCACGACCAGATCGGCCCCGACGGCCTCCTTCAGGAGGGCGTGCGACGGGTCCACCGGGGCCAGCCAGCCGGACGCGGCGTCCTCCCCGAGCCGCTCCCGGGCGTACTGCAGCGCCTCGTCGAGCTCGAACTGGAACTCGTCCACCGGCATCTCCGGCGGCGCGTAACCGGACATGCCGGCGGCCGGCCACGGGCCGAAGTCGCTCTGGTAGGCCCGCACCACCCGCACCGGCAGGTTCCGCTGTTCGGCCGCGCCGACGGCCCACCGCAGCGCGAGGCGGCTCTCGGGCGAGCCGTCGACGCCAACGAGGACGTACTTGGTCATACCGGCGTTCCTCTCAGTCGCTCGGGTGCTGGACGAGAATCTCCTTCAGACCGTCGACGAAGGCCAGCGACTCGTCGTACTCGCGCTGCCAGACGTTCCGCCCGAAGATCAGACCGAGACCGCCGGCGTCCATCGCCTGCTCGGCCTTGCGGTACATCGCGTCGTCGCCGGACCGCTCGCCGCCGGAGACCAGCACCAGCGTCCGGTTCGCCGAGCGCACCACACCGTCGATCGCTTGCTGCGGAGTGAAGATCTCCTCGTACGGCGGTCTGACGTTGTCGCGCTTCGCCGGTTGTGGGAAGTTCACCTTCACCACGTCCGCGCCGAGCTCGCTCGCCACCCGGGCCGCGTAGTCCACGGCGTAGAACGAGTCCTTACCGCCCTTCGCCTCGATCGCCGTACCGCGCGGGTAGGCCCAGACGACCAGTGGCATCCCGAAGCGCTCGGCGTCGGCGCGAACTCGCCGGTACTGTGTGAAATCGGCCTCCTGCGCGGGCGAACCGACGTACAAGCTGTAGCCCACCGCGTCGGCCCCGAGGCGCACAGCGTCCTCCACACCGGCGTGCACCGGCGACAGCGCCGCGGCGTCGGGTGGGATGTCGGTCTTGCCGTTGAGTTTGAGGATCAGCGGGATCTCACCGGCATAGTCCCAGAAGAACTTCTCCGCCAGCCCGATCTGGATCGCGACGCCGTTGAACTCGCCCGCGATCGCGAGCTTCATGATGTACGCCGGGTCCGCGGACCGCGGATTCGCGAAGAAGTCCCGCGGTCCGTGCTCCAGCCCCTGGTCGTAGGGCAGGAACAGCGCCGTACCGTTCCGCAGACCGTGGTCGAACAGGATCCGGCGCAGCCGCGCCTTCTTCCCGGCCGCCAGGCCGAGCTCGTTCAACGATCCGCGCTTCTGCATGGCGATCGCCTCCCCACGACCACTCTGATCCGCGCCGCCGAGGTCAGGGCAGTGCCGTCGGCCCTCGATCTGGCGGGACCTTCGTCGGCTCCGCAGGTCCGGCGGCCGGGTCTCAGCGGACGACCGCGACCGGGCACGCGGCGTGGTGCAGGACCGCGCGACTGACCGAGCCCAGGACGAGTCCCCGGCCCCGGCCGCGGCCGCGGGAGCCGACGATCAGCAGGTCGGCGTTCTGGGACTCCTCGGCCAGGACCCTCGACGCGGTACCGCGGATCTGCTTCTCGGTGACCTTCACGTCCGGATGGGCGACCGCCTGCCCGGCGACGGACTCGGCCAGCACCGCGGCGCCGTCTTCGTCGACCACGGCGGGGTCGTGGGCGGGGAACAGGATGTCCCCGGCACCGGTGCTCTTCGGATCCTTCCACGCCAGGACAGCCGTGACCGACGCACCGATGCGCTGCGCGAACTCGTACGCGAAGCCGATCGCCTGCTCGCTCCGCACCGATCCGTCCACCCCGACCACCACTCGTCCGGGTCGGTCCTGACGCGGTACCCAACCCGCCGGTACGACGACCACCGGGCAGGCGGCGTGGGTCGCGATATGTGCCATCACCGACCCTTCGGCCAAGTCACGCACCTCCCCCAGCCCCCGCGAACCGAGCACCAGCAGCGCCCCGCCGACGGCCTCCCGCAGCAGCACCGGCACCGGATCGCCGATCGGTACCTCGGCCTCGATCTCCACCCCGGGGAACTCGGCCCGGACGTCCCGGCAAGTTTTGTCGAGCAGCTGTTCGGCCTCCCGCCCCAACGCGTCGGTCCCGATCGCCAGCGCGGCACCCCCCGTGCTCCGTAGTACCGGCCACGACATCACGTGGATGATCCGCACACGCTGCCCGAAGTCCTGTGCCGCGCCGGCCGCCCAGCGCGCCGCAGCGTCACTGGCCGGCGACCCGTCGTACCCGACCAGCACCGGCCGGCCGTTCGACCATTCCGCGCCGAACTCGCCCACGGTCCCTCCCCTCGCCGTCACGTACCGACGATCCTCACCCGCGCGGAGTGATCGGCGGCAGGGACCAACGGCCCTGATTCAGGGCCCAACGGACCTGACCGTGCGGTGCCGTAGCTGCGAGCCTGAAATGGTCGTCCGGTCTCGGGCGCCGGTAGGAAACCGTCAGGGGGACGCATGAGGACAGACGGCCAAGTCACTTTGCCGTTCAGGCCAGTCACCACACTGCTCGTCAGCACGGTGGGAATCCTGCCCACCGACGCCGCTGCGGTGATGAACGAGCACCTCGCGCCGATCCTCGGTCCGTGGGCGTCGCAGAGCCGGGTCCGGCTCACGCGCCTGACCGAGCCCGGGCTGCGCCGGCCGCTGGTCGCGCAGGTCGACGTACAACTCGCCGGTGGACGGCGGGTACGGGCGCAGGTGGCGGCCGAGACGATGTCCGACGTGGTCAGTCTGCTCGCGATCCGCACCATCGAGCAGCTGCACCTGTTCCCCGGTGCGCTGGCCGAGTGCCTGCGCGAACGGGTCAGCACCCTGCTCCCGCCGTCGCCGCCGGAGCTGCTGCCGCCGGCGGTCCGCCGGGTCGCGCGGCACAAGATCTGCCGTCCGGAGGCGATGACGGCGGCCGAGGCGGTCCTGGCCCTGGAAGCCATGGATTACCGGTTCCACCTGTTCCGGGAGAAGTACAGCCACCAGGACAGCATCGTCGTCCACAGCGGTGGCGGTTACCGGATCGTCCAGGCACGACCGAACCCGATCGGCCTGCAAGTCCCGACACCGCCGATCGTGCTGAGCACCGCGGAGCACCGCAGCGTCGCGGTGGCCACCGCGCGGCTGGATCTCACCGGCGAACCGGTCGAGATCTTCACCGACAAGGCGACCGGTCGGCTGGCCGCGCTCTATGCCAGGTACGACGGCCACTACGGCCTGCTCGGCGCCCAGGCGGCGATCCGAAACACCCACGGGACCTGGTGATCAGCGGTACTGCGGCTCGAGGACGCCACGGCCGGGAGCCTGGATCTTCACCGCGGGTGCGCGACCGGGACGGATCTCGACCACAGACAGATAGCCGGTCGGACCGTCCTTCGCCCACTCCAGTGTGGTCGGGCGACGGAAGCGCCGGTCCGCCAGGACCGACCACCGGGCAAGCTCCCGGAGTTCGTCGTCGGTGAGCACCAGGCCGGCCCGCTCCGCCGGCGTCGTGGGAACCGTGCGGGTCCCGTGCGGCTCGGCGGCCACGGTCTTGGTCAGCTTGGTCCCGCGGTGTGCGACGATCAGTGACCGTGCTCCGGGGTGCACCGAGTACAGGTCGCCATCGACCACCGGCGGCTCGCCGAGGCCCCAGGCGGCCTGGACCCGCACGAACCTGTTCTCGGCGCGGGCGGTACCCGAACCCCCGAGATCGGACCGCACGAGATGCTGCACGGTCACCGGCATCGCGACCGTCAACTGGTCGGCCCCCTCGGCCTCCCGATTGCCGACGGCAACTGTGTCGTAGAGGGACGCGAAGCATCGCCGGCACGCGGCGATCACGTCCGCGCCGGTCTTCAGGTGCAGGAACACCTGGTGGTCGACGACGTCGGGTGACCGCACCGGGCTGCACCGCACGGCGACCTCGGTCCCCTCGCCGCCGAGCTCCTTGTAGGCGGTCAGAATCTCCTCGGCCACCGGTGCCGGCATCGGCGCGTCGCGGAACGCGGTACGGATGCGGGCCGCGGCCACCTCCAGATCGCGCCCGGTCCGGAACCTCCGGATCTGGTGGCCGATCACCGGGCCCAGCCGGCCCTCGCGGACGAACTCGCCGTACGCCGCGGCGATCACCGCGAAGCCTTCCGGAACCCGAACGCCCTCGAGCGCCAGCTCGGCCAGCCGAGCGGCTTTGACACCGATCTGTTCCGGTTCCAGGGTGCCGTCGAGCCGCAAGACATACGCGTCGTTCATCGCTGCTCCCTTCACACCGAGCCTCTTCACAAGGAGGCCGCGACGAGCTCGGTCAGGTCGACCAGCCGGCTCGTGTAGCCCCACTCGTTGTCGTACCAACCGAAGACCTTGACCAGGTGGCCCTGGACCTGGGTGAGCTGGGCGTCGAAGATGCACGACGCCGGGTCACCGACGATGTCGCGGGACACGATCGGGTCCGTCGTGTAGCGCAGGATGCCCTTCAGCGGCCCGGCCGCGGCGTCGGCGAACGCCTGGTTCACCTGCGCGACCGAGACCGGCGCCGACAGCTCGACCGACAGATCGGTCAGCGAACCGTCCTCCACCGGCACCCGGACCGCGACGCCGTCGATCTTCTCGGCCAGCTCCGGAATCACCAGCCCGACCGCACGGGCGGCGCCGGTGCTCGTCGGAATCAGGTTGGCCGCTCCGGCACGTCCGCGCCGCAGGTCCTTGTGCGGGCCGTCGAGCAGCACCTGGTCGTTGGTGTAGCTGTGGATCGTGGTCATCAGTCCGCGCTCGATGCCGAACGCCTGATGCAGCACCGACACCATCGGCGCGACGCAGTTCGTCGTACACGAAGCGTTCGAGATCACGTGGTGGGCGGCCGGGTCGTAGTCGTCGTCGTTGACGCCGAGGACGACGGTCGCGTCGACATCCTTGCCCGGCACCGACAGGATCACCTTGCGGGCACCGGCGCTCAGGTGCGCGCCGGCGGACTCCCGGGTGCGGAACTTGCCGGTCGACTCGATCACGATGTCGGCCCCCACAGCCGCCCAGTCGAGCTGGGCGGGATCACGCTCGGCGGTCGCGCGCAGGGTGCGGCCGCCGACCGTGATGGTGTCGTCCGAGTGTCCGACCTCTTCCTTCAGAGGCCCGTACGTCGAGTCGTAGCGGAGCAGGTGCGCGAGTGTCGCCGGTGGTGCGACGTCGTTGATCGCAACCACGTCGATCCCGGTCGAAGGCCGCTCGAGTACGCATCGCAGGTAGTCCCGCCCGATGCGCCCGAACCCGTTGATCCCTACCCGCACACTCATTGGTTGCCCCCTCAGACGGTTCTTCCCTCACTTCCATTCGATGGCGGACCCGGTGGCCCCTGCAGGGGCGAAGGTCCCGGCTTCGGTTGCCGGACGACCGCCAGCACCACAAGCGCCACGCCGATCACGAACGCCACGCCCGCGCTCACCAGCACGACGATCCACAACCACTCCAGCACCGGTGCGTTCGATCCCGCGTCGGCCCGGACGCTGACGCCGCGGCTGCCGTCCGCAGCCATCACCACGAGCGTCCAGTCGCCTTGCTCGAACGGCCAGGAGATCGACTGCTGCCCTGGTCCCGAGGCCTGGGAGCGCCAGATCCGCAACGCCGCCGGCGGTACGACGGGCGCCCTGCCGGCGTGCTCGGTGTACGTCGCGTGGTTCGGTCCGATATCCGTCACGGTCGAGTGCGCGACGCCGGACAGATAGCGCTGTACGTCGCTCGTGTTGGCGAGCCCGACGAACACCGGCGTACCGTCCGTGCTCTGCACGCGGATCCGGGCGTCGCCGAACCACCGGTGCGGGATACTCGCGGCGCCGGCGTCGATCGCGAGACTCTCACTGGTCAACGCATAGCCGGCCGTCGTCAGCGTGACCTGGTCCGAGGTGATGTACCCCGCGCTATCGCGCCGCCCTTCGTCGAGCCAGGCCAGCGCTCCCCCGACCGCCAACCCGACCACTGACGCCAGCGTCACGAGGATGCCGATCACCAGAGCGACAATCCGTCCCGCGGACATCCGCGGCCGGCCCCCCGACGGTGGTGGCCCGGGCGGTTGCGGCCCCGGCGGCGGTACTCGCGGCGGTTGGGTGCCCGGAGGCTCGGTCTCTCGCACCGGACCGCCCGCCTGCGGTTCATGCAGCTTCGCCGCGCGCGGATCGTCCGTACTCATGTCCAGTTTCACCGGCCACCACCACCGGTTCAGCCGTTCGCCCAGTGCCCCATAGGCGCGGACCGGATACGTCGTCGTACTCATCACACCCCTCCTGTCGTCAGACGTCCGTTCAGGCCAGGCTCGGACGATTGGACCTTCGGCTGCAGAGCCGAAGGTCCCGAGAGGAAGCTGAGTACGGCTACTTCTGGCCGCGCAGCCACCGAGCGGAGATGGTGCGCCACTCGGTGTCCCAGTCGCGCAGCCGGCGACGATCCAGCGGGATCCGCGCGAGCCGGAACCCACCCCACAGCAGCATCCACGAACCGAGCACGACGAAGGTCCCGACAGTGCCGCCGAGCGCGGCGCTGTCGGCCGGCGAGCGCGGCGTGGTGACGATCAGCCCCGAGGTGTCGAGCCAGACCATCACGTCGGAGTTGGCCTTGGTCCCCATCACGACCGTGGTCAGTCCTTCGTGTTCGGTTCCGCGGGCGTCGACGTACGCGACCGGGACCAGCGACAGTACGCCGCCGGGGATGCCGGACGACACGGGCTCGGTGCCCTCCAAGGTCCGTGCACGGACCTCGTAGAGCCTCGCGCGCTCCTGCGCCGCCGAGGCGTCGAGGGAGTTCCGGACGCTGGTCCCGATCGCCGCTCCGATCGGCACCATCAGCAACGCAGCGATCAGGGCGCACCACAGCAGCAGCGATTCGATCCGATCGGGCCGGCGGCGTAGCGTGGACGGTCCGAAACCGAGCCGGCGCGCCTGCATGAGCACCCACAGCTCCCCCGTGCGCTGCTTCCCGCCGCTCATGTGCCCTCCCCGTAACCTGTCACTCGCCGATCAGGACGTCCCCGATCGCGCGGCGCGGCGTCGCCGGCACGGCCGAGCCGTAGCCGAACCGGATCACCGCCTGCGGCCGCTGCCACGGACCCAGCGGGTCGTTGATCTGCAGCCGCAGTTCCTCGTGCTCGATCGCCTGGTTCAGCAGCGAGGTCGCCACCCTGCGGGCGGTCGCCTCCAACAGCACGTGTTCCAGCGCCTGACCGGCGCGCAGCCACTCGATCGGACCGTCGTACCGGGTGGCGAGCACGGCCAGCTGCGGCTCCCGCTCGAAGGTTGCCACCGGTCGCTCGGCATCCCCCTCGGTCGCCGCCAGTTCGCGCTTCAGCGGGTCGCCGCCGGCGATCCGCGAACCCAGCGCGCTCGACGGCACGCCGTCGGTCTCCCGGTCGCCACCGACCCACTGCCGGCGCTCGGCCGTCCGCGCGGTGTCCTCGTCGTCGGCCGTTATCGCCTCGTTCGTTGCTATCCGCAACCACCAGCGCCGGCTCGGCTTGTCCAGCCACTGCAGGACCGCGCCCTCCACCCGCGCGCACAGGTCGAGCTCCACCCGGATCTGGGCCGGCAGCCGGGTCTCGCTGAACGGCTCGCGGTTCGTCCGGCGCTCCGTCAGGTACGGCGCCAGCCTCGCCATCGACTCCACCGGCGGACCATCGAGCTCCACGACCGCGACCAGGTCCGGCCGCTGCTGGTCCATCAGGTGCCGCACCTCCGAGCCCATCCCCCGCGCCGCGGCCGCGACCCGCAGGTTGAGGATCGCCGCACCCAGGGAAACGAACAGCATCCGGTGCGACGGGTCCTCGGCCGGAAGCTCACGCCGTCGGTCCCGGTACACCTCGACCGTCCGGCCCACGAACCGGAACCGCCACGGCTGCGTGTTGTGCATCGACGGTGCCGCCACCGCCGCCCGCAGCAAGGCGTCCCGTTCGGCCGCGGTCACCTCGTTCATCTCGCTCCTTCGGGCAGGTCGGATGCTGCTCTGCTCCGAGCCAACGCCATGCCGGCCGGTCGTCGTAGGGCCGAAAGGCCCGACCCGGCGTGACTGCTGGGATCCGGGCCGCGGATGCGAGATCGTGCAGCATGACCCACACGAAACGATTGCCGAAGAAGCGGTACGAGAAGGAGCTGCTCCGGCTGCAGGCCGAGCTGGTGAAGCTCCAGGAGTGGGTGCGGGTCGAGCGCGCCCGGGTCGTGGTGGTCTTCGAGGGCCGGGACGCGGCCGGCAAGGGCAGCACGATCAAACGCGTCACGGAGTACCTGAACCCACGGGTCGCGCGGATCGCGGCGCTGCCGGCCCCGACCGAGCGGCAGCGGTCGCAGTGGTATTTCCAGCGGTACGTCGAACACCTGCCGGCCGCTGGGGAGATCGTGCTGTTCGACCGCAGCTGGTACAACCGGGCCGGTGTCGAGCACGTGATGGGGTTCTGCACGAACCAGGAGTACGCGCGGTTCCTGCACCAGTCCCCGATCCTCGAGCGGCTGCTCGTCGAGGACGGCATCCTGCTGCGCAAGTACTGGTTCTCGGTCAGTGACAGCGAGCAGGAGAACCGCTTCCGCAGCCGGCTCGACGACCCGATGCGGCGCTGGAAACTGTCGCCGATGGACCTGGAGTCGATCACCCGCTGGGAGAACTACTCGCGGGCCAAGGACGAGATGTTCGTCCACACGGACATCCCCGAGGCACCGTGGTACGTCGTGGAGAGCGAGGACAAACGCTCCGCGCGGATCAACATGATCGCGCACCTGCTGTCGACGATCCCGTACCACGAGGTCCAGCGACTGCCGCTCGAACTGCCGGCCCGCCCGCCGTCGAAGGGGTACGAGCGCCCGCCCCGCGACATGCAGACCCAGGTCCCCGACCACGCGGCCCGGCTGCGCAGCTGACACCCGGCGGCTCAGACTGGAGCGGTTGAGACTGGAACGGCTGAGACTGGAACGGCTGAGACTGGGGCGGCTGAGACTGGGGCGGCTGAGACTGGGGCGGCTGAGACTGGGGCGGCTGAGAGTCCAAAGTCCCGCGCCCTCGGGACCGATCGACCGGTGCGGGCGGGCCGCGCACCGGCGCATGCTCGGACCAGGGCGGTTCGGGAGGTGGCCTCGTGCAGGACGCGCAGGTACGACGGGCGCCGTGGGTCCGGCAACTGGTGATCGACACCGGGCGCGCCGCTCGTCGCCGGCACGCCATCCACGGGCTGTTCGAGGTCGATGTGACGTCCGCCCGCGGCATGCTTCGCAGCATCGAGGGCAATCGTTTGTTCACGGCGTTCGTCGTGCACTGTGTGGCCGCGGCGGTGGCCGCCGACCCCGCCGTGCAGGCCTATCGCGACCTGCGCGGCCGCGAGATCGTCTTCGGCCAGGTCGACATCGGGTTCCCGGTGGAGGTCGACGTCGACGGCGTCCCGTTCGCGTTCACCCACGTGCTGCGCGACGCGGCCCGGCGTACGGTCGAGGATCTGTCCGACGAGATCCACGCGGTGAAGGCGGATCCACAGCGCAGCGCGTCGGTTCGCAAGGCTCCGTGGGTCCGGGGATATCTGCTGCTGCCCGGCTTTGTCCGGGTCGCACTGCTCGGCGGGCTGCATCGGCTGCCGCACCGTCAGCAGGCCCTGGCCGGGACCGTCGGGGTGACGGCCGTCGGGATGTTCGGCGCGGGCGCGGGCTGGGGCATCGGATTCCAGCTGCACACGCTGAGCGTGGTCGTCGGCGGCATCGCCCGGCGGCCGGTCCTGTTCCAGGGCGTCCTCGTCGAGCGCGAGTTCCTGCAGCTGACCGTCAGTCTCGATCACGACGTGGTCGACGGCGCACCGGCCGCCCGATTCGTCGCACGGCTGCGTGAGCTGATGGTGGCGGGCGACGGAATCCTTCAGTCGGTCCCGTCGAGGAAGCCCGCATGAAGCGCCGCCCCGTAGTCGTGGGGATCGACGGGTCGCCGGCTGCCGACGTCGCGGTCAAGTGGGCGGCCGCCGAAGCCGCGTCGCTGGGCAGCGACCTCCGGCTGCTGCACGTGGTCGCCCCCGGGCGCACGCCCGCCGACGCCGGCGACATCGTGAACCGCGCGGCCGAACTGGCCCGCGATCTGCAACCGGATCTCGTGATCGACGCGCACCTCGATCGTGGCGCACCCTCGACGATCCTCGTCAGGGCATCGGCCGAAGCCTCGACGGTAGTGATCGGCACCCGCGGCTTCGGGACGATGGTCGGTGCGCTGTTCGGTTCGACAGGGCTCGACCTGGTGGCGAATGCCCGGTGCCCCGTGGTCGTCGTACGCCCCGACCTCGGCAGCCTGGCCGGCATCCGGGTCGTGATCGGGTACGACGGTTCGCCGGCCGCCGACACCGCGCTCGACGTCGGCCTCGACTACGCCCACCGGCACGACCTCGACGTCCGCGTCGTCGCGGCGCAACCCGCCGGCACCGGCCTGCACCGCATCAGCGAGGACGAGCTGCGGACAGCGGTTCACAAACGCGACGGTCACGACGCGGAGCTCGTCCAGATCACCGGCCACCCCGCGGAACACCTCCTCAGGCTCGCGTCCGACGCCGCCCTCATCGTCCTCGGCGCCCGCGGCCGCGGCGGCTTCACCGGCATGCTGATCGGCTCCGTCAGCCAGACTGTCCTGCACCACGCAGACTGCCCCGTCGCCGTCATCCCCGCCGCCGCCACCGGCGGCTGAGATGACCGCCCCGGCTACCCACACTGGCCCGGCGACCATCTGGCGGGCGATCCACTGGGGCTTCGTCGCGCTCTTCGCGTCCGGCGCCTGCGTCCACGTGGTCCTGGCGCTCACCACTCCCCGCTCGTACGACGGATTCGCCAACGCCGGCCTGTTCGGCTGGATCGAGAACGACTGGCAGAGCGTCTTCATGGCTCACCCCACCCGGTGGGCCTTGCTCCTCGCGGCCGCCGAACTGACGATCGCGGCCCTGCTCGTCACGGCGCCGCTCGCGGGTTACGTCGCCGTCGTGCTCTTCCACCTGGCGTTGATGCTGTTCGGCTGGGGCTTCTGGCTCTGGTCCGTACCCGCCCTCGCGCTCGCCGTACCTGCAGCAATGCATACCGCCCGGGCCGGCACGGCCCACACCTACGAAGGAGAACGCCATGGGCAGGTTTGACGATCGGGTCGCGCTGGTCACCGGCGCGGCAAGCGGCATCGGCAAGGCGACCGTCTGGCGGCTGGCAGCCGAAGGCGCCGCGGTCTTGCTCACCGACATCGCCGTCGACGCCGGTGAATCCGTGGCCGAAGCGCTGCGGGACTCCGGTGCGCAGGCGGAATTCGCCCAGCACGACGTCGCGAGCGAGTCCGACTGGGAGCGCGTCTGCATGCTCGCGGCCGAACGGCTCGGTGGCATCGACATCCTGGTCAACAACGCCGGCCTGGGAGACCTGGCGACGATCGAGGAGACGACGCTCAAGGACTGGCAGCACACCCTCGACGTCGACCAGACCGGCGTCTTCCTCGGGATGCGAACCGCCGCGCCCTACCTGAAGGCGTCCGCGCACGCATCGATCGTCAACATCAGCTCGATCTTCGGCACCAGTGGCGGTTTCGGCACCTCTCCGGCGTACCACGCGGCGAAAGGAGCGGTGCGGACGCTGACCAAGAACGCGGCCCTGCACTGGGCGGCCGACGGGATCCGGGTCAACTCCATCCATCCCGGTTTCATCGACACCCCGATCCTGGACGCAGCCCGCGGTACGCCGTTCTGGACGACGATGACCGAGCTCACGCCGATGGGACGGCTCGGCCGACCGGACGAGATCGCGGCCGGCGTGGCCTACCTGGCCGGTGACGACGCCTCGTTCGTCACCGGTCTCGAGCTGTACATCGACGGCGGTTACATCGCCCGCTGAGGGCGGGGCCGGTCACGGTTCAGATGAAGATGATCTGGGCTCCGTCGGTCTTCTCGATGAAGTCGGCGGCGCTGATGATGCCCTCGACGGCCTCGTACAGGTCGCTCTCGTCGAGGTGCATCAGGTCAGCGGACATCCGGCAGGCCCACAGGTGACCGCCGGACGCGACGATCTGGTCGAGAAACTCCGGTACGTCGGGGACGCCGATCTCGCGGATCTGCTTCTTCATCTGGCGGGTCGCCATCGCGGTCATGCCAGGCAGACCGCCAAGGCCCTGGGGCTTATGCGTCGCGGTGTTGCCGAGCATCGTGAACTTCAGGTCGTGCATCCGCGACCGGGTGATCATGTCGAACCCCCAGAACGTGAAGAACAGGTGCGTCTCGACACCTTCCCCCAGCGCGGCGTTGGCCAGGATCAGGCCCGGGTAGGCCATGTCCAGGTTGCCCTTGGAACAGATCACGGCCAGCTTGCGGCCGACGGTCGCGACGTCGTCGAAGTCCGGGACGACCTGCGGCAGTGTGGTGGTCATGGCGGTGCCTCCTGTCTCACACGCAACCACGCGGTTTCGGCAGACCGGCGACGTACGCCATCTTCTTGGCCGGTTTGCCGGGGAACAGCACGAACAGCTGCTTCACCGGGATGCCGGCCAGCGTCGACACCCGTCGTAGCGTGGCGGTCTCGCCGTGCGTGGGGTAGTCCTCCCGCAGGAAGCGGATCGCCTTCCAGTGCTCGTCGGTGAGCTCGATCCCGATCCGGGCGGCGAGCTGCACCGCGAGGTCGTCGGTCCATTCGCCGTACTCGGTGAGGAAACCCTCGGCATCGACGTGGACGGTGGTCATGGTGCTACCTCCTCGTGCGGCCGGTGCTTGCCGGCCATCGACATCCGGGCCGGCACCGGCAGCCAGCGGCCCGGGAGCAGCAGGTGCCAATAGACCCAGCGGAACGCGAGCTTCCCCCAGTGGTTCGCTCGCGTCTCCCGGAGCAGGGACAGTGGTCCGAGCCGGCCGAGCGGGAAACGCCCGGGCAGCGGTTCGGTGTCGTAGTTGAAGTCGATCAGCAGCCCTTTGCCGTCGCCGGTCTCGACGAAGCAGTTCGCGTGGCCGTCGAACCGCCCGGTCATCGGCTGCCCGGCGACGTACTCGCAGAAGTTGCCGACGAAGATCTCGCCGGAGAAGTGCGCCACCGAGCCGGCCTTCGACGTCGGTAGATCGTTGGCGTCGCCAATGGCGAAGATGTCCGGGTACACCGCCGACTGCAGCGTGCCCCGGTCGACGGGAACGTAGTTCAGCTCGTCGCCGAGTCCGGACGCGGCGACGAAGTCGGCCCCCATGTTCAGCGGCACGGTGACCAACAGGTCGTACCCGATCTCACGCTCGTCGTAGCTCACCAGAGTCCTGCGCTCGGCGTCGACCCGTTCGACCAGGAAGTCCGTCTCGACCGTGATCTTCCGCTCGTCCAGCAGCCTGCCGAGGTACCGCGACGCGATCGGTTTCGTGAACGCACCGTCCAACGGCGTCACGTAGACGAACTCCACCTGGTCCCGCATTCCGAGCCGGCGGAAGAAGGCCTCCGCGAGGAAGACGAACTCCAGCGGTGCGACCGGGCACTTGACCGGCTGCTCGACGACGTGCACCACCAGCCGTCCACCGGTGAAATGGCTCAGGGCATCACGCAGGGCGAACGCGCCGTCGTACGTGTAGAAATCGTGGATGCTCCGGCGCCACTCGGGGCCGAGCATCCCTGGCGTCTGGTCCGGGCGCGGGCTGGTCCCGGTCGCGATGATCAGGTAGTCGTAGCCGACCACGTCACCGCCGGCCAGCCGGACGTTCTTCCGCTCCGGGTCAACGCGCTCGATCTCGCCGAACAGCAACTGAATGCCCCGACGCAGCACGGTCCGGCGTGGACGGCGCAGATCTCCCCGGCCGCCGAACGGCACGAACAGCAAACCGGGCTGGTACACGTGGTCGTGGTCTCGGTCGATCACCGTGATCTGCCAGTCGGCAGTTGCCAGCCGACGCCGCAGCTTGTTGACCACCAACGTCCCGGCCGTACCACCACCGAGAATCACCAACCGCCTCATCATCGTCCCCTCTCACACCGTCGCCCGGCCGGTTGCGGCCGGCCGGGCATGGCATGTCGTCAGTCGGTGTGCTCGATCGCGATCGTCCGCGCCTCCGCGGCCTTCGCCACGATCGGGACGGTCACCTCGAGGATTCCGGCCGTGTACTTCGCGACGACGTTCTGCTCGTCAGCTCCGTCCGGGAGCAGCACCCGGCGGGTGAGTGTGCCGTAGTGGAACTCGGAGTGGCCGCCGTCGTGCTCCTCCTCGTGACGAGTCGCCGAGATGGTCAGCATCCCGTTCGCGATCTCGACCTTGATGTCCTTACCCGGGTCCAGACCTGGCAGCTCCGCGCGGACGACGTACTTGTCGTCATCGGCGAACTCCTCGATCCGGACGCCACGCATCGTGGCCGGCATGGGGAACAGGCTTGGCAGACCCTCGGCCCAGTCGAACAGGTCCGCGAACTGCCGCCGGCTGTCCCGGTGCTGCAGTGTGCTCGCCATCGTGTCTCCTTCCGCTCGCCCTTCCTGTATTTCCAGCTCAGCTCGCGGGCCAGCTCGGGAGCAGGGGCGTCCGCACCGGAACCGGGCGGACCTTCGGCCCTCCCAGCTCGCCGTTCGGCAGCGCAGACTGCTGGTGGGAGGGAGCGCGGCATGGACAGTGCGACCGGGGCGTCCCGGCCTGCCTGGCACCGTCGGCTCTGGTCGGCGATCTCACTGATCGTCCTCTTCGCGCTCATCGAGTACGTCGTTCTCCCCAAGCTCTCGCTCGCTCGCGAGTCGCTGCACCGCGTCTCGCAGTTGCGCCCGATCTGGGTGCTCACCGCAGCCACCCTCGAAGCAGGCAGCCTGGTCTGCTACTCGCTGTTCAGCCGCGCTCTGCTGGGCACGAGCCGGCCCCGGTTCTCCTGGATCCTCCGCTCGGACCTCACCGGGTACGGCGTGAGTCACGTCGTACCCGGTGGTGCGGCGACCGCCACCGCGATCCGGTTCCGGCTGCTGGTCATGGGTGGCGCGGATCCGGCGGACGTGACGGCAACCGTCACGGCCGAGGCGGTCGGCTCGCCGCTCGCGTTGGTCCTGATCGCCTGGCTGGTGTCGATTCCGGCGCTGTTCCTGCAGACCGCAACACCCGCCTACCTGACGATGTTCCTCGTCGGGCTCGCAGTTATCGCCTGTGGCGCGCTCGCTGTCCGGGAGCGATCGACGCTCGAACGCTTCGCCGCGCGACTGGTCCGGGCAGCCCAACGGCACCTCCCGCAACGGGTCCGCCCGTGGATCGCCTCGACCGCCGTCAGGCTCCGCGACCTGCTCGCCGATCCCGCGGTACGTACTGCGTTCCTGGTCTGGGCGACGCTCAACTGGCTGCTCGACGCCGCGGTGCTCTGGACCTTCCTCGCGGCGTACGGCGAGGTGATCAGCCCGGTTCCGGTGCTTCTCGCGTACTGCGCGGCGAACCTGGCTGCCGTCGTACCGCTCACCCCTGGCGGCATCGCGGTCGTCGAAGGGGTCGCGATCTCGGGACTGATCGGATTCGGCGTCCCCGCCGACACCGCCGTACTCGCGGTCCTGTCCTGGCGGCTGCTCCAGTTCTGGGCACCGGTTCCGCTGGCCGGCCTGTGCTACCTGAGCCTGCGCGCCGAGAGCCGCTTCCTGGCGAGGCGGTAGACCACCAGTGGGCCCGACGCGCTTCGACATGCCGTTCTCGACCCGGCCGGTTAGCGTCGCCGCATTTCGAAGATGCCGGTCCGACGCGCCGCACCGCGCCGTACCGGAGGCCCTTGGAAGGACCCCTCATGCAATTGGGCCGAGAGTTTGCCGTGCGGCTGGCGCGAGGCGCACAGACTGTGATCGGCCATCGCGGCGTGCGCGTCGCCGCGCTGATGGTCGCTGTCGCGGTCTCGTTGTGGCACGTGGACCGCGTTCCGCACACCGCTGTGTTACCAGCCGTGCTGGGGCTGGTGCCGTTCGCGATCGGCAAGTGCATCCTCTGCCCGCTGCGCTGACATGCGATCTCGACGAGTGGCCGCTCGCGTCGCCGGCACCTGCGCGCGTACGCCGAGAGCGAGGTCCTCGGCCTGATCTCGCCGTGGCATGCCAGCGCGGACCAGTGGCGCGTGCACCGCCTCGAGACCACCGGCGTACGGCGGTCCAGTCCACGGTGCGAGCCCACGCGAAGAAGCGCTGGTGGCTGGTCTGGCCGCCATCGGCGTTGCCTGGCGGGAGGCCGTTCGGGGCGGTGGCGCTGACCGCGTTGCTGTACTGGATACCGGCGCTACTGATCGGCGGCACGCTGCTGTTCCTGCGCTGGCGAGGCTGGTTCACCGAACGGCATGCCGAAGCCGGGCCTGCTTCGCGGACGGGATGAATCCGCGGCTGCCGGGTTCAGCCGTGCAGGCGGACGCGCTCGTGGGTGATGGCCTCGATGTCGGAGGCCGCTGTGTGCAGCAGCTTGTGGGCCAGGTCCGACAACGCGCGCGCCACCGCCAGCTCGTCGCCGATCTCGGCGATCTCGGTGTCAGCCGGGTTGCGGTGCGCGGCACCGCGGCCGAGTAGGTGCGTCTTGTCGTTGGTGCGAAGCCGAGCCTCCGCATGCGTGGTTCGCTCGTCCTCATGCTCGTCGAGGTAGATGTCGACGCTCCACCGCCTACTAGTGGTCATGTCCGGTCCTTCCACCTGGGGGACTTCGCGCTGGGCTTCCGTGCTGGGCTTCCGTGCTGGGCTTTCTGCTCTCGCAGCCATCCTCCGCAGTCCATCGGCGACAGAACCAGGGCCGTCCGGTCCTCAGCTGACGGGAACTTCTGCCTTGCCCGGCCGGGGCCGCCGGGCGTGTGCTGGAGGTGGGTGAGAGGAGCGAGCCATGAGCGATCTCGAGAAGAGCCGCGCCGAGCGGGATGCCCGGCGTACCGTCGCCACTCGCCGCTCGGGAGCCGGTTCGGCGAGCCCCGAACAAGCGATCCTTCGCCACCTCGGCATCGAGTTCTACAAGGAACGCCGCGGCGGCGGACCCACACCGGAGCCTTCAGCCGACGAACAACCGGCGAATGGATCGGCCGACCGGTGACCTTCGCCTCTGGGGGGACGTCACCGGCCTAGGTGCACTGAAACCAGGCGAGGGGAGCCGAACGCAGCATGATGTGGCGGAACCCCACCGCGAACCGTGCTGAAGGCGCCGTTGGCTCCTCTCGTCGTCGCACACCCACCCGAGCAGTCCGAGGGCTGCTACGCCGGTCCGCCCTCGACCGGGATGTGGGCGCGGGCGGCTGCTGGGTTGCGGAGTTTGCGGAGGGGGATGCCGATGCCGTAGGTGAGGAACTCGCCTTCGGGAGAGATCTCGACGATTCGGCAGTCCGCGAGACGTTCGGCCGGGACGAGTCTGGCGAGCGCGGGTGACAGGGAGTTGACGTCCGGCGCGCCCTGCGGGTGGACGACCGCCCAGCCGTGGAAGCTGATGGTCGCCGGCGGGATCGGGAACAGCAGCGCGAGCAGGCCGCCGCGCCGGATCGGCACCGTGACCGCGACCTGGCCGATCGCCGGGATGTGCAGCGCCTTCCAGCTGTGCGGCGCGACGGCGACGTACAGCCTGCCGTGACCGGCCGTGTAGACGACCCCGCTCGACCGCGGCCGGCCACTCGGTGTCACATGGCTGAGTACCAGGAACGACGCCCGCTCGAGCTGCCTCCAGATCTCGGCCCGGCTCGGCCGCCGGCGCGCGTGCTTGCTGGTTCTGACCGCCGTGCTCATCGCAGCCTCCCATCAGTTGCTTCGATTGTCGGTTGCAACTGTGAACCGGACCACAGACCTCCGGCCCGACTCGGGGAGACAGAAGTCCCCGCGCGGGGCCCCGTGGGCCCGCTCTTCCCAACCCAGGGCCGCGCATCCCCCCACACACATCACGCCGCGGCCGGCACACCTCGTCGCGCTGACATCCGGCCCCGCCGATCCGGGCCGGATGACCCTGACCGCGTGACGGCAGCGTCGACACGCTGGAGGCATGTCCGAGAAAGTACTTGTCAGCTACGCAACGTCGATGGGCGCGACCGCGAGTATCGCCGCTGCGATCGGGGCCAGGCTCCGGGCGTCCGGCGTCGAGGTCGACGTTCGCGAGGTCGGCGCGGTCCAAGCGGTGACGCCGTACGACGCCGTGCTGCTCGGCAGCGCGATCTACGAGGGGCAATGGCGTCCGGAGGCAGTGCGGTTCCTGCGGCAGCACGAGGTGCAGTTGCGTTCCCGGCCGGTGTGGCTGTTCCAGTCCGGGCCGATCGGCGTCGACCGGCAGGAGGAGCAGCCCGTTCCGCCGGACGTCGCGCACCTCGTGCAGCTCGTCCACGCGCCGCCGGTGAAGACCTTCGCCGGTGATCTCCAGGACGACGCCGTCGCCCGGCACCCGGAGCTCGAGGGTCTGGCCGAGGATGCCCGCGACTGGGAGGAGATCCGTGAGTGGGCCGATCACATCGCCGATGCCCTCCACGACGCCCGGCAGACGACCTGAAGCCCACCGGTCAGCGGGACTTCGTGAGGGTTTGGGCTGCCTCGGCGAGTTCCGCGAGGCGGTGGGCGCGGGCGGACTCTGCCGGGGTGAACGGCTCCCCCGGGCGGCTGAACGCGAACAAGCCGGTCCAGGGTGACGGCACCTTGAGGACCGTGCCGTCGTCGGCGAACTGACCTGCGAGCGTCACCCGATCGGTGACCAGCTGGGCGCCGAGCAACTCGGCGACCGCGTGCGGCAGCTCAGCGGGATCTGCGACGACCCGCGCCGACAGGCTCAATGCCTTCGTCTGACCGTCCACCAACGCCAGTGCGGTCGTCGGCCAGACGTGGGTCTCCCGGCCGCCGGCCGACTCGACAGCGACCTCCAGGTCGGCCGCGGTGATCTCGTCCGGTGTGGACACCACCAACTCGTCCCGTACTCCGTCGTCGATCGGATGGACGTGCAACCCCAGGATGTTGGCGTCCAGCACCGCGAGCCGCCGGGTGAGGCGCTCCAGAGCCCCCGCCCGGTCGTCCAGCGTCACCCGGATGCGCCACAACGTCCCGATCCCCCGCCGCGGGTGAACCGTCGGTGCATGCAACCACGACCGCAGCAGCCGCATCGTCGACGGCTCCACCACCCAGATCACCAACGCCGTCGTCACACTCGCCAGCACCGCCACCGACACCAGGTACGGCGGATGCGCCGCCAGCACCACCGCATGCAACGCAAACTCCACCGGCGCGACCGCCACCAGCTTCGCCAGCGTCAACCGCGCCCGCCGAGGATGCGGGAGCCGTCCACACACCTCACACGCCGTCCCACCGGTCAGCGTCGTTCGCAACGAGTCCATAGACACCAGGGTGACCCCTGAAGATTGCCCCGCTGTTGCCTGGATATGACGTTCGGTCAGGGCTCGATCAGGCCGGCCCGGATGGCAGCCCACCTCTCCAGATCAAGGGAACTCAATTGCCACCAGGCGGCCAAAGATTCCCCGCTACCCGCCCCATCGCGACGGAGCCGGCCGCGCCACCGTCGTAGGCACCGCCGTGCACACCACCATCACCAAGGCGGTCGACTCGTCGAGCGGCGCGGCATCTCGACAGTACGTATACCTGTAGTACCCCGTCGGTTCACGCCGGAGCGACCGGCCGGATCGCGGGCAGTGGACGTATACGTACTGTCGAGCTGCCGCCAATCTCAGGCGCGGTCGGCCGACAGTTCCTCGGCGATGCGCTCGCCGATCACCAGACATGCAGTGGCCGCGGGCGACGGAGCATTCAGGACGTGCAACGCCCGGCCGTCGCGGAGGAACAGGAAGTCGTCGACGAGCTTCCCCTCCCGCGTGACGGCCTGCGCGCGGACCCCGGCACCGGACCGTCGTACATCGGCAACGCGCAGCTCGGGCAGCATCCGCCGCGCCTCGCGGACCAGCGCCCGCCCGGTCAGCGAGCGCGCGATCTCCTTCGCCCCGGTCCGCCCGTACCGGCGGGCGAGCCGCCACGTACCGCGGTACGTCGCCGCCTCCCAGACATCCCGTGGCTTGATCTTCGACCACGAGTAGCCCTCGCGCGCCAACGCAGGTACGGCGTTCGGGCCGACGTGCACAGTCCCGTCGATCCCGCGCGTCAGGTGCACACCGAGGAACGGCAGGTCAGGATCCGGCACCGGATAGACCAGCCCCTTCACCAGGAACTCACGCTCCGGAACGATCTCGCTGAACTCACCCCGGAACGGCAGGATCCGCACCCCCGGCTCGAGCCCAGACGCCCGCGCAAGACGATCACTCTGCAGACCGGCACACACCGCGACCCGCTCGGCCTCGATCACCTCGTCCGTGGTCCTGACCCGGATCAACGCACCGGCGTTCTCCACGGCCGTCACGGACACGCCCGTACGGATCTCCCCGCCCGCGGCCCGCACGTCATCGGCGAGCGCAGCCGCCACGAGACCGAAGTCCACCCGGCCGGTGGAGTCGACCGCGAGAGCGCCCTTCACCCGCAGATGGGGTTCGCGTTCGGCCACCTCGTCGAGCGTCAGGCGCCGGACCGGTACGCCGTTCTCCCGGCCGATGCCGAGCAGCCGATCAAGCTGCGGTAGCTCCGCCTCGGTCGTGGCCACGACCAGCTTGCCCGGGACGTCGTACGGGATGCTCTTCTCGTCGCAGTACTCCCGCAGCGCCGCCCCGCCGGCCACGGCGAACCGGGCCTTGAGGGAACCGGGCCGGTAGTACAGACCGGAGTGGATGACGCCCGAGTTGTGCCCGGTCTGGTGCGCGCCGACCGCCGCTTCCTTCTCGAGTACGACGACCGTCGTGCCGGGGTCGCGACGCTGCAAGGCGCGCGCGACGGCCAGCCCGACGATGCCGCCACCGACCACTACCGCAGATCTCATCACCCCGAAGAGAGACGACAGGCGCCGCAATAAATACATCGTTAGGGTCGTGGGCATGGACAGGTGGCTGTTCGGTGAACTGGTCGACGAGTCCGCGGTCGGGACGTCGTACGACGACAGCGGCTTCGAGCCGGTCACGCTCCCGCACACCGTCGTACCGCTGTCCTGGCGGGACTGGGAGGCGGACGCGTGGGAGCGGCGCTGGTGTTATCGGCGGTGGTTCGAGATCCCGGCGGACGCGCGGCGGGTGTTCGTGGACGTCGACGGGGCGCTGCAGGCGGCGGAGGTCTTCGTCAACGGGATCAGCGCGGGCACGCAACTCGGCGGGTTTCTGCCGTTCACGCACGAGGTGACCGACCTCGTGAAGCCCGGCCGGAATCTGCTGGCGATCGCGCTCGATTCCCGCTGGTTGCCCGTCCCGCCGAATGGTCACCCTGACGGGCACGGCGCGGTCGACTACTTCCAGCCGGGCGGTCTGACCCGTTCCGTCAAGGTCCGCTGCGAGCCGGACGCGTTCATCACCGACCTGCACGCCCGCCCACTGAACGTCCTCGATCCGTCCTCGCGAAGCCTCCACGTCAGCTGCACCGTCGAAGGCGCCGGCCAGCTCACCGTCGAACTCCGAGCGTCGGACAGTCGGCTGATCACCTCGGGCACAACCACCACCGGCGAACTCACCCTGACCGGCCTCGACGACATCCAGCTCTGGGCACCCGACTCCCCCGTCCTGTACGACGTCATCGCGCGCCTCGACCTGGGCAACCAAAGCAGCGAACGGAAGGTGCGGATCGGATTCCGGGAGGCCCGGTTCGAGGTCGACGGGTTCTACCTGAACGGCGACCGGCTCGAACTGTTCGGGCTCAACCGCCACCAGATCTTCCCGTGGACCGGGATGGCGATGCCGGACCGGGTCCAGCGACGCGACGCCGAGATCCTCCGGAACGAGCTGAACTGCACGATGGCCCGCTGCGCCCACTACCCGCAGTCCCCCGCCTTCCTCGACGCCTGCGACGAACTCGGGCTGCTCGTCTTCGAGGAGATCCCCGGCTGGCAGTACGTCGGCGACGCCGCCTGGCAGGACCTGGTCGTCGCGGACGTGGAGCGGATGATCCGCCGCGACCGGAACCGCCCGTCGGTCGTCGTGTGGGGCGTCCGCGTCAACGAGTCCGCCAACCACCCCGAGCTGTACCGCCGCACTCAGGAAGTCGCGCAACGTCTCGATCCCGACCGCGCAACCAGCGGGGCGATGGTCGCCTCGGAGTACTCGACTGTCGACTTCCACCAGGACGTCTTCGCCTACAACGACTACGCCCACGACGAGACCGGCGCGACCCTCCTCGCACCGCTGCCCGACGTCCCGTACCTCGTCACCGAAGCGATCGGTTCCCTCGCCGGACCGCACTTCTACCGCCGTACCGATCCCCAGGATGTGCAGGCACGCCAAGCCTTCCTGCACGCCCAGGTCCACCAGCAAGCCGCGGCCGACGACCGCTACCTCGGCGTACTCGCCTGGCAGGCCTTCGACTACGACTCACAGAACGGCTGGGTCGACCACCGGCTGAAATGCAACGGAGTCGCCGACACCTTCCGCATCCCCAAGCTCGGCGCTGCGATCTATCAAGCCCAGGTCGATCCCGAGCACCGTCCCGTCATCGCGCCGGCCTTCCACTGGGACGCGCCGCTCGACGACGAGCTGATGATCTGCTCGAATCTCCAGCACCTCGAGATCTACCTCGGCACCGACCACGTCGCGACGATCCGCCCGGACACCACCCGCTTCGGCGCTCTGAAGCACCCGCCGTCGTTCATCCACTTGTCGGCGACCGCGGACCTCCGCATCGACGGCTATCTGCACGACCGCCGCGTCCTGATCAGGTCCTTTTCCCTCGACCGCACCAAGGACCGCCTCGACCTCCTTGCCGATGACAACGAGATAGTTGCTGATGGCACCGACCTGACCCGGGTCGTCCTGCGGGCGACCGATCGGTACGGCAATCTCCGGCCGTCCGTGAGCGGTCCGGTGACCCTCGAAGTTGAGGGACCTGGCCGGCTCGTCGGGTGCAATTCGTTCGATCTGGCGTCGAATGGCGGTGCTGCCGCGCTCTGGCTAGGTGCGTCCTCCGCCGGCGAGATCCGGCTCACAGCTCACCACGCGGACCTCGGCGACGCGGCAGTCATCGTGAGAGCCACTCCCGCAGGACAGTCGCCAGCGCCACCGGGGCGTCGTACTGCATGAGGTGGCCGGCGTCCGGAACCTCGACGTACGACGCTCCCGGAATCAGCCCCGCGAGTCGTCGGCCGGTCGCCGTCGGGATCCAGGCGTCGTCGCGGCCCCACACCACCTTGACCGGGATCGCCAGTTTGCCCAGCGCCTTCTCGTTCTCGACCAGGAACGTCTCGTCGTACTGCGCGATCTGCCGGTAGAGCGCCGACTGTCCTTCCTCCGTGCGCCAAGGAGCCACCAGCTCCTCGAGTTCCGGCTCACGCAACCCGCGATGGCTCGCCGCGGTCACGTAAGCCCGCAGGATCGCCTCATGGATGTACGTCGGCAACTCGTCCAAGGTCGTCGGATGCCGCTTCACGAACTGGAAGAACGGCGACCCGCTCGGCGGAATCGCGACCACATCAACGAGCATCAGCGACGAGTACGCCGCTTGCTCGGCCAGCGTCGCGCGCAGCGAGACCGCGCCACCGAAGTCGTGCGCCACCACCTGCGGCCGGTCCAGCTCCCAGTAATCGAGCAAGGCCGCGAACGCTTTCGCCTGTGCGCCGAAGTCCACCGCGTGGGCGGGATCCTTCGAGGACGCGCCGTACCCCGGCATGTCCCACAGGTGCACGGTGAAGTCGGCGCTCAACGCGTCCGCGTACTTCGACCACACGCGCGACGAGAACGGCGTCCCGTGGCAGAACACCACCGGCGGGCCGTCACCCGCCCGGCCCCATGCGATCGATCGGCCTTCCCACTCGAACCGCTCCTCGACCTCCATGGCTCTAGCTAACCATCAAATGGGTTCATAGTGGTTAGTGGGTGTGGGCGATCTGTTCCTGGATCCGGAACTCGAGCCCGTCCGCGACCGCGAGGTACACGTCCTGGTCGACGAGGTTCCCGTCGAGACGGAGCAGGCCGCGCGGACTGTCGTAGAAGTGGCCGGTCGGCAGCGCGGCCGACATCGCGACCGAGCCGCTGATCTCACCGAGGCGGGCGAGGAACCGGATCGCCTCGTAGCAGGATTCGCCGACGGCGTTCAGCGCGGGCGCGAACGTGCCGAAGCGGCCGTAGTACTGGCGGGCGAACTCGCTGCTCTCCACGGTCGTCAAGCCGTCGAAGTACGCCGCCGCCGCGTACACCCCGTGGTTCGCGCCCGGGCCCGCGCCGAGCAGCGTGTTCTCCTCGATCGCCGGACTGAGGCGGAGCAGGCTCTCACTCAGCCCGCCGTCCGCGAACTGGCGGTTGAAATGCACCGCGTCCTGGCCCATCAACAGCATGATCACGCCGTCGGCATCGGTCGCCCGGAGCCCGTCGATCACGGCCCCGAAGTCCGCCGTACCCAGCGGAACGTAGGCCGATCGGACGATCTCGGACCCGGTACCTTGCAGAGCCTCCCGCGCCACCGCGCCGGTGACGCGCGGATAAACGTAGTCGTTGCCGACGACCACCCAGCGCCGGGCGCCGTGGTGCTCGCGCAGCCAGTGTGTTGCCGGGAGCAACTGGTTCACTGGCCGTTCCCCGAGCATGAACACGCCGGGTGTGTCGTCGCCACCCTCGTGCATCGCGGCGAACGCGTACACGACCCGCCCGCCGATCCGCCGGGTCAGCGCGACCCGCACGGCGGAGATGTGCCACCCGGCGACCGCCTCGACCCGCCCCGCGTCGACCAGCCGCCCGACCTCCTCGGCGACGACTTCCGGCGGTCGACCGGCATCGACCTGGACGAGTTCGACCCGTCGCCCGGCGATCCCGTTCCGCGCGTTCAGCTGCTCGACGGCGAGTTGTCCACAGGCCAGACAGGACGGACCGTAGATCCCGGTCGGCCCCTGCAACGGCACCACGAAGGCGATCGGCAGTACGTCGGTACGCCGCACGGTCACCTCCTCCCGCCGTACATCCGGTCAGTGTGACCGAACCGGAGGCGGAAGTTCGACCGAACGGCTATATTTCCCAGCACCTGAACCGAGGAGGGGGGTGCGGATGGCGTCGAACCTGCTCCTGGCGCTCAAGCGGATCGAGCGCGAGATCGAGCTAGGGCTGCAGCCGCTGCTGGACGAGTTCGGGCTGACCGTCGAGCAGTGGCGGATCATGGCGGCGCTGCGCGAGGAACCGGGTCAACCGATGTCGGTGCTCGCGGAGTCCGCCGTACTGCCGGCCGCCAGTCTGACCCGGCACGTGGACAAGCTGGTCGAGCGCGGTCTGGTACTGCGCCGCACCCATCCGGACGACAAGCGCCGGATCGTCACCGCGCTCTCCCCCGTCGGCGGCACGGTCGCCGATCGCCTCGCCGCCACGCAGCGACTGCTCGAGCGCGACCTCACGAAGTACTTCCAGATGGAAATACACGAACGTAGCAACTCGGCAACACGCCGGTAACACGGCGTTCCTAGGTTCCTTCCATTCGGGTGCATCCCCCGCCGGCAACGTCGCCGGTCCGCCGGAGCACCGCTCGCCCGAAGGTGCCGCAGGAGTTCGCCCATGGCTGTTGAACCCTCGCTCGACCACCGCACCACCACCACTCCTTCTCCCACCACCGCCACTCGCGAGACGCTCGAGGACTACACGCTCCGCTTCGCGCCCCGCAGCTACCGGAAGTGGTCGACCGGCGTCGTCGCCGTCTCGGCCCTCGGCGGCATCGCGTACCTCGCCGACTTCGCGATCGGCGCGAACATCGGGATCTCCTACGGCACGACGAACGCGCTGTGGGGGATCGCGATCTTCGCGGTGGTGATCTTCTTGACCGGTCTGCCGCTCGCGTACTACGCCGCGCGGTACAACATCGACCTCGACCTGATCACCCGCGGCAGCGGCTTCGGGTACTACGGCTCGGTCGTCACCAACGTGATCTTCGCGTCGTTCACGTTCATCTTCTTCGCGCTCGAAGGCTCGATCATGGCGCAGGGCCTGCAACTCGGCCTGCACATCCCCCTCTGGCTCGGGTATGCGGTGTCGACGCTGGTGATCTTCCCGCTGGTCATCTACGGGATGAAGGTGCTCTCCACCCTTCAGGTGTGGACGACGCCGCTCTGGCTGATCCTGATGGTGCTGCCGTTCTGCTACCTGCTCGTGTCGCACCCGTCGTCAGTGTCGACGTTCTTCGACTACGGACCCGACGCCGACTTCGGCTCGATGCTGCTGGCCGCCGGCGTCTGCCTGTCGCTGATCGCGCAGATCGCCGAGCAGATCGACTACCTGCGGTTCATGCCGCCGAAGACACCGGAGAACTCGCGCCGCTGGTGGACCGCGATGCTTCTCGCCGGACCCGGCTGGGTGATCTTCGGCGCGCTGAAGCAGGTGATCGGTCTCTTCCTGGCCGTCTACATCATCGCCAACGTCGCCGACTCGTCGTCGATCGCGAACCAGCCGGTGCACCAGTTCCTCGAGATCTACCGCGGGTTCCTGCCCGGGTGGCTGGCGATGACGCTGGCCGTCGTACTGGTCGTGATCAGCCAGGTGAAGATCAACGTGACGAACGCGTACTCCGGTTCGCTGGCCTGGACGAACTCGTACACGCGACTGACCCGGCACTACCCCGGGCGGCTCGTGTTCCTCGGGTTCAACCTGGTGATCGCGCTGGTACTGATGGAGGCGAACATGTTCGACTTCCTCAACACCATCCTCGGGTTCTACGCGAACTGCGGCATGGCGTGGATCGTGGTCGTTGCCTCGGACATCGTGTTCAACAAGTACCTGCTGAAGCTGTCGCCCAAGGCCCCCGAGTTCCGGCGGGGCATGCTGTACGCCGTGAACCCGGTCGGCTTCGTGTCGATGGCGGTCGCGGCCGGTGTGTCGATCCTGGTGTTCTTCGGTGGACTCGGCGACACCATCAAGCCGTACTCACCACTCGTCGCGATCGGACTGGCCGTCGTACTGCCGCCCGTCCTGGCCGTCATCACGCGTGGCAAGTACTACCTTCGCCGGGTGGACGACGGGCTCGACCTGCCGATGTACGACGAACACGGGAACCCCTCCGGCGAGATCCTCACCTGTCACGTGTGCCGCCAGGACTACGAACGCCCCGACATGACCGCCTGCGTCACGCACGACGCGGCCGTGTGCTCACTCTGCCTGAGCACAGACAAGGTGTCCGACCACGTCCTCCCGATGCCGTCGTGAACTTCACCCCCGCCGACGTCGAGAAGCTGCTGCTCTCCGTGGCCGGCATGGTCGCCCGCGACCGGCTGGCCCGGGGAGTCAAGCTCAACCACCCCGAAGCCGTCGCCCTGCTCAGCACCTGGGTCATCGAACGAGCCCGCGACGGCGCCCGCGTCGCCGACCTGATGCAGTCCGGCCGCACCGTCCTCACCCGCGACCAGGTCATGCCCGGCGTCGCCGACCTCCTCACCGACGTCCAGGTCGAAGCAACGTTCCCCGACGGCCGCAAACTCGTCACTATCCACAGCCCGATCATTTGAAGGCAGATTCCATGGCCGACAACGTTAGACTTAGCAAGGAAGAACAGGGCGCGGACAAACCAGCAACCGCAACCCCGACCACGGCAACAGCCAGCCCGACAGCAGCCGACGCCGCAACCCCCACCACGGCAGCAGCCAGCCCGACACCGGCCGACGCCGCAACCGCCGGAGCAACGTCGGCCGACGACGCATCCGTCGAGGTGGCCGTCGGTGCGCCCGCGCGTACAGACGCCCCCGGAGCCGTTCGTGTCCGGCCCGGCACGATCGAACTGAACGCCGACCGCACCGACGACGAACGCCGACGGCTGGTGGTCGTGAACACGGGCGACCGGCCGATCCAGATCGGCTCGCACCTGCACCTGCCCGATGCGAACAGCGCGTTGTCCTTCGACCGCGACGCCGCCCGCGGGTTCCGCCTGGACATCCCGTCCGGTACCTCGCAGCGCTTCGAACCGGGTGCCTCGCGCGAGGTCGCACTCGTCACGCTCCGCGGCAACCGTCGAGTGCCGGGGATCCAGGTGAAGCCCGCGCCACCCGCCGACGCTGTTCGGCCTGGCGTCGCGAACGAGATCCAGTGCGAGGTGAGCCGTGGTTGAGATCTCCCGCTCCGCGTACGCCGCCCTCTACGGCCCGACCGTCGGGGACCAGGTCCGGCTCGCCGACACCGACCTGTGGATCGAGGTCGAGCAGGACCTCACCGTCGGTGGCGAGGAAGTGGTCTTCGGCGGTGGCAAGTCCATCCGCGAGTCGATGGCGCAGGGCACCACGACCCGCGCGGAGGGCGCCCCCGACACCGTCATCACCAACGTGCTCGTCGTCGACTGGTGGGGCATCGTCCGCGCCGACGTCGGGATCCGCGACGGCCGCATCGTCGCACTCGGCCGGGCCGGCAACCCGGACATCGCCGACGGCGTCCACCCCGAGCTGCGGATCGGCCCATCCACCGACGTGATCGCCGGCGAGGGTCGCATCCTCACCGCCGGGGCGATCGACTCCCACGTCCACCTGCTGTCGCCGTCGCAGCTCGACGAAGCGCTCGCGACCGGGATCACCACGATCGTCGGCGGCGGCACCGGCCCGAGTGAGGGCTCCAAAGCGACCACGGTCACTCCCGGGGCATGGCACCTCGAGCAGATGCATCGCGCGCTGGACGCCGTACCGCTGAACATCCTGTTGCTCGGCAAGGGGAACACGGTCAGCGCCGAAGGGCTCGCCGAGCAGGCGCTCGCGGGCGCGGCCGGGTACAAGGTCCACGAGGACTGGGGGTCGACGCCGGCCGCGATCGACGCCGCATTGCGGGCCGCGGACGAGTGGGGGCTGCAGGTCGCGCTGCACGCCGACAGCCTGAACGAGGCCGGGTACGTCGAGTCGACACTCGGGGCGATCGCCGGGCGGTCGATCCACGCGTTCCACGTCGAGGGCGCGGGCGGCGGACACGCCCCCGACATCTTGTCCATCGCGTCGTATCCGCACGTCATCCCCGGCTCGACGAACCCGACGCTGCCGCACACCGTCAACACGGTCGCCGAGCACCTCGACATGCTGATGGTGTGCCATCACCTGAGCCCCGACGTACCCGAGGATCTCGCGTTCGCCGAGTCGCGGATCCGGGCCACCACGATCGCGGCCGAGGACATCCTGCACGACCTCGGCGCGCTCTCGATCACCTCGTCGGACGCCCAGGCGATGGGCCGGATCGGCGAGGTCATCACCCGCACCTGGCAGGTCGCGCACCTGATGAAGCACCGCCGCGGCGCGCTGGGGACAGTCGCCGACAACGAGCGGGTACGCCGGTACGTCGCGAAGTACACCATCAACCCGGCGATTGCCCACGGCATCGATCACCTGGTCGGCTCGGTCGAGACCGGCAAGCTCGCGGACCTGACGCTATGGGATCCGCGGTACTTCGGTGTTCGGCCCAGTCTCGTGATCAAGGGCGGGGCGATCGCGTGGGCGGCGCTCGGCGATCCGAACGCGTCGATCCCGACACCGCAGCCGGTGCTGATGCGGCCCGCGTTCGGCGACGCGATCGGGGCGGATCTGTCGTACACGTTCGTGTCTCCGGCCGCGCTCGAGGACGGGCTCGGCGAACGGCTCGGGCTGCGGCGACAGCTGCTCGGGGTTCGTCCGACGCGGGACGTCGGCAAGGCGGACCTGAAGAACAACGATGCGCTGCCGGCGATCGACATCGATCCGGAGACGTTCGCGATCCAGATCGACGGTGATCTGGTGCAGCCGGCGCCGGCCGAGGTACTGCCGCTCGCTCAGCTCTACGCGATGTTCTGATGGGCGCCGCGGAGCTGGTCGCGCTGATGCTCGCCGACGGGAGGTTGCCGACCGGCGGGCACACGCAGTCCGCCGGTCTGGAGCCCGCGGTGCGCGCAGGGTTGGGTGCTGAAGGCAAGGAGTTGGCTGACGTGGCGGCGTACGCCCGAGCCCGCCTCCGCACGGTCACCCGCACCGACGCCGCGGTCGCCGTAGTAACCCGCCACCTCGCCCTGCAAGCCACCGCCGCCCACCCCCAACCGCCGAGTCGTGCGTTAAGGCGGGAGTCGGCTGCGTCGAGTCGTGGGGCACGGCTCGAAAACCCGGACCACGACTCACGACTCGACGAGCAGGTGGCCGCGGGACGGGTGGAGAGCGCGGAGGCGGCTGGGGTGGAGAGCGTGGTTGCGGCTCGGGTGGAGAGCGCGGCCGCGGGACGGGTCGAGAGCGTGGAGGCGAGGGCGCAGGCATCGGTCGTCGACGTGGCGACTCCGGACGTCCACGAGTCGGCGGTGAACGAGGCGACGCCGGGTGACCGCGAATCGGTGGTGAACGAGGCGACGCCCGGCGACCGCGAATCGGTGGTGAACGAGGCGACGCCCGGCGACCGCGAATCGGTGGTGAACGAGGCAGCGCCGGTCTTTGGGCCGGGTTCACCGAGTCGTGCGTTGTGGCGGGAGTCGGTTGCGTCGAGTCGTGTGTTTAGGCGGGAGGCCGTTCCGTCGAGTCGTGGAGCACGGTTTGAAAACGTGAGCCACGACCCACGACTCGACGAGCGGGCTGCGGCGGCAGGGGTGGAAGGCGCGGGGGCGAGCAATGGGGCCGGTGCGGCTGGTGCCGCGGGAGCGGACGGTCGAGCCGGAGCAGACGGTCGGGCTGGCGCGGACGGTGCGGACGGACCAGACAGTCGGGCCGGTTTCGACGGTCGGGCCGCGGCGGACGGTCGGGTCGGTGTCGACGGTCGGGTCGGTGTGGGTGGGGGCGGGGTGGAGTGGGTTGTTGGGGTTGAGGGGGCTTGGGCGGCTCGGACTCCTAGTCAGGTGCTGCGGGGGGTGGCTCGGTGGCAGGGGCGGGTTTTGTTGCGGGTGGTGGGGCGGGTTTGGCCTGCGGTGTTCGGGTATTTGCCGCGTGATGCGGAGATCGCGCGGCCTGTGGTGCTCGGGGTTGTGGGTGCCGTGACCGGGATGTCCGCCGAGCAGTTGGCGCGGGTTGTGGCGTACGACGACGTACAGACCGTGGTGTCGGCGTCGTTGAAGTTGCTTCCGGTGGATCCGGCGGAGGCGGCGACGTGGGTGGCGGGGTTGCATGACGAGATCGAGCAGCTGGTGGCCGACGTCGCGCCGCTGACCGAGGCCGAGAAGATCCCCGCCACCGGCGCACCGCAGATCGACGTCTTCGCCCACCACCATTCGATCGAGAGAATGAGGTTGTTCCATGCATGACGAGACCCGCTCCTTCCGGCTGGGCGTCGCCGGGCCGGTCGGCACCGGTAAGAGTTCGCTGATCGCCACCGTCTGCCGCGAGCTCGCCGACGAGCTGAACCTCGGTGTGATCACGAACGACATCTACACCGACGAGGACGCGCGGCTGCTGCGTTCGGCCGGTGTCCTCGACCCGGAACGGATCCGGGCCGTCGAGACCGGCGCCTGCCCGCACACCGCGATCCGCGACGACGTCACCCCGAACCTGATCGCCGTCGAGGACCTCGAGCGGGACTTCGCGCCGCTGGACGTCGTACTGGTCGAGTCCGGTGGCGACAACCTGACCGCGACCTTCTCCCCCGCGCTCGTCGACGCGCAGATCTTCGTGCTCGACGTGGCCGGCGGCGGCGACGTCGCCCGCAAGGGTGGCCCGGGCATCGCCCGCGCTGATCTGCTCGTCGTGAACAAGACCGACCTCGCACCGTACGTCGGTGTCGACGTCGACCGGATGGTCCAGGACGCCGAGGCGGCGCGCGAGGGGAAGCCGGTCCTCGCACTGTCGCGGACGGATCCGGCATCGGTCGCGAAGCTCAAGGACTGGGTGCGTTCGATGACCAACGTCGTACGGAACGGACAGCACACGCCCGTCGATCCGGGGCCGATGGCGCCGCATTCGCATGTCGGCGAGGACGGCGAGCTGATCACGCACACCCATGCCCACACGCATTGAGGTCGCCGCCGACCCGATCCGGGACCGCTGTCTGCTGACTACGGATCACCTGTCGCCGCGGCAGCTGCCCGGCCGGGCCGGCGTCGTACGCGTTGCTCTCGTGGCGGCGGGCGCACTGCTGCTCGCCGGCGACGAAGTACGCATCGAGATCGTCGTTCAAGGGCCGGTCCGGCTGGAGATCGTCGAGACCGCCGGCACCGTCGCCTACGGGATGCGCGGCGGCGCCGCGAGATGGGACGTCGACATCCAACTGACCGACGGCGCAAGCCTCCAGTGGTACGCCGAACCGTTCGTCGTATCCGCCGGCGCCGACGTGACCCGTACGACGACGGCACGTCTCGCAGCCGGCTGCACCGCGCACCTGCGCGAGTCCCTCGTGCTCGGTCGCCACGGCGAGGTGGGTGGCACTTTGCAGACCGTGACCCGCGCCTGGCTGGACCACAACCTCTTGCTCGCCGAGGATCTCGACCTGTCTCCCGACGCGCGCGTCAACTGGGCGATCCTCGGCCAGGCTCGGTGTCTGGACACTGTCACCACCCTCGGTTACCGCCTGCCCGACCATCCGCACACGCTCCAACTCGAAGGTCCCGGCTCGATCGCGCGGCAACTCGTGCACGACCAGCACGACAGCACCCTGAGCCAGTGGTCAACGGAGCTGCGACGGCCTTAGGCTGGTGCGGTTCGGCGGACCGCGGGGTGTCCGGATCGGTGCGTGTGCGCACCGCTTGGGAAGGCGGCGGACGGGTGGAACGTGGCAGCGGATTCCGCGGCCTGGACGCGGGACGAGCACGGGGATCGAGACTGCTTGGCCGGCGCTCGGAACGGGCCGTTCTCGATCGGTTACTGTCCGACGTTCGTAGCGGTACCAGCCGGGTGCTCGTCGTCCGAGGCGAGGCCGGGGTCGGGAAGAGCGCGCTGCTGCACCACGCGACCGAGTCCGCGCCGGAGCTGTTCACGCTGCGGGCGGTCGGCGTCCAGTCCGAGATGGAGCTGGTGTTCGCGGCACTGCACCAGTTGTGCGTGCCGCTGCTCGACCGGCTGCCCCGGATTCCCGAACCACAGCGTCGGGCGCTCGCGACCGTGTTCGGGCTGGCTCCAGGCCCGGCGCCGGACCGTTTCATGGTCGGACTCGCGGTGCTCAGCCTGATCTCGGATCTCGCCGAAGAACAGCCGGTACTGGTGGTCGTCGACGATGCGCAGTGGCTCGACACGGCGACCGCGCAGACGCTCGGCTTCGTCGCCCGGCGGGTCGGCGCGGAGGCCGTCGGACTCTTGTTCGGCGCGCGCGAGGTCGGCGTCGAGCTGCACGGTCTGCCGGAGCTCGAGGTCGACGGGCTGCCCGCCGACGACGCGCGTGCGTTGCTCGGGTCCGCGGTCGAGTTCTTGCTCGACGAGCCGATCCGCGACCGTCTGGTGGCCGAGACCGGCGGCAATCCACTCGCCCTGCTCGAGCTGCCGCGCGGCCTGACGGCGACGCAGCTCGCGGCCGGGTTCGGCCTGCTCACCGGACAGGGTCTGCCCGGCCAGATCGAGCAGAGCTTCCTCCGGCAGGCCGACACGCTGCCGGCGCCGATCCGGCAATTGCTGCTCGTCGCCGCGGCCGAACCGGTGGGTGATCCGGTCCTCGTACGCCGCGCCGCCGACCAGCTCGGCATCGACGCGGTGTTCGCCGAGATCGAGGGACTGCTGTCGCTGGGTGAACGGGTCACTTTCCGGCACCCGCTCGTCCGGTCGGCCCTCTACGGGTCGGCGTCCGCGACCGAGCGGCGCGCCGTACACCTGGCGCTGGCGGACGCGACGGACTCGGCCGCCGATCCGGACCGACGCGCCTGGCACCTCGCCGCGGCCGCGTCGGGGCCGGACGAGGAAGTGGCCCGCGAGCTGGAACGCTCGGCCGACCGCGCCCAGGCCCGCGGCGGGTTCGCCGCGGCGGCCGCCTTCCTGCAGCGGGCCGTCGCGCTGACCCGAGATCCGGTACGCCGGACCGAACGCGCGCTCGCCGGAGCGCACGCCAGCCTGCAGGCCGGAGCCTTCGGTACGGCGTGGGCGCTGCTCGCCACCGCCGAGGCCGGACACCTGGACGATCTCGGCCGCGCGCGGATCGACCTGCTCCGCGCCGAGGCAGCGTTCGCACAGCAACGCGGTCGGGACGCGCCGGGTCTCCTGCTACGCGCCGCCCGGACCCTCGAACCGCTCGACCGGCGACTGGCTCGCGACACCTACCTCGATGCCTGGAGCGCCGCGTTGTTCGCCGGGCAAATGGCCGAGGTGGTGGGGCTGCGCGAGGTCTCGCTGGCCGCGCGGGAGGCTCCGCGAGCCGGGACGGTGCCGCGAAGTTCCGACGTACTGCTGGACGGGTTCGCGCTGCTGTTCGCCGAGGGGCGCGAGCCGGCGGTGCCGATGCTGAAGGAGGCCGCGGTCGCGTTCGGCGGGGCGGACGCGACGACCGAGGAGGTACTGCGCTGGGGATGGCTGGCCACCGCGGCGGCCGCGACCGCGTGGGACTTCGAGGCCTGCCTCGCCACCGCCACCCGCCAAGTCGAAACCGCCCGCAGCGCCGGCGCGCTCGCCGTACTGGCGGTCGGCGTGAACGTGCTCGGGCAGGTGATCGCGATCGCCGGCGACTTCGCGGACGCGACCTCGCTGCGCGCCGAGGCCGACGCGGTCCGGGAGGCGACCGGCACCCACGTCGGGCCGTACGGCGCACTGGTGCTGACCGGGCTCCGCGGGCGACCGGACGAGGCGTTCCCGCTGATCGACGACGCGATCGCCAGCGGCACCGCCGAGGGGCAGGGTACGGCGGTCCAGTACGCGCGCTGGGCGCGGTCGATCGTCCTGAACGGGCTCAGCCGGCACGACGAAGCGTTGCTGTGGGCAACGATGGCGAGCGAGGACACACCAGAGCTGTTCGTGTCCTCCTGGGCGTTGAGCGAGCAGATCGAAGCCGCCGTCCGCAGCGGACGACAGCGCGAGGCGGTCGCCGCACTGGAACGGCTGCAGGACAAGACGGGCGACACCGACGAGGCCTGGGGCCGCGGAATCGAAGCTCGCGCGCGCGGACTGGTGCACGCCGACGAGACGGCGTACCTGGAATCGATCGAACAGCTGACACCGACCCGGCTGCGCCCCGACCTGGCCCGCGCCCACCTCCTGTACGGCGAATGGCTCCGGCGGAAGACTCGACGAGGTGAGGCCCGCACCGAGTTGCGCAGCGCCTACGACCTGTTCTCGTCGATCGGCATGGAAGCGTTCACCGAGCGCGCACGTCGCGAACTGCAGGCGACCGGCGAGACCGTCCGCAAACGAGCGGCCGCGCCGACGGCAGGCGACGAGCTCACCTCACAGGAACTGCAGATCGCCTTACTCGTTCGCGACGGGCTGTCGAACCCTGAAGTCGGCAGTCGGCTGTTCCTCAGCCCGCGCACGGTCGAATGGCACCTTCGCAAGATCTTCGACAAGCTCTCCATCAGCTCTCGTCGGCAGTTGCGGGAGGCGCTGCCCGAGGCAGGCTACGAGGCGGCGATCGGTTAGCCCGGCACCAACTGTTGGCCTCCGTCGACGTCGTACGTCGCACCTGTCAGCGCACCGTTGGTCATCAGGTGCAGGATCAGGTCGGCGACGTCGTCCGGGCCGACGACGCGCCGGATCGGCAGCGTGGCTCGCAGGTTCGCGCGGCGCTCCTCGAGCTGGTCCCCTAGCAGCCTGGCGGACAGTGGCGTGTCGACGAAGCCGGCCGCGACCGTGTTCACCCTGATCGGGGCGATCTCGAGCGCGGCGTTCGCGACGATCGCGGACAACGCCGCCGTACCGATGGCGGCCAGGACGAGGCCGACTCCGGGGCGCCGGGCACCGGTGCCGCTGATGAACGTGAGCGAGCCGCCCGCACGCACCCGGCCGATGCACAGTCTCGCGATGCGTAGCGATCCGACGAGATGTTCGTCGATGTTGCGCTGCACCTCGTCGAGGTCCATCTCCGCGATCGGCGCGTAGCAGGGCCCGCTACCGCTCACCAGAATGTGGTCGAGCCGATCGGGCAGCCCCGCGAAGAGCTGCTCGACCTGGGCCGGGTCGGCCAGGTCCAGCGCCACGCCGCGCTCGGCGCCTACGTCGGCGACGGCCTTGTCGAGGCGCTCCTGGTTGCGGCCGGCGAGGATCACCCGCGCGCCGGCCGCGCGCGCCTGCTGGGCCGTCGACAGACCGATGCCCGAACTGCCGCCGAGCACCACCACGACCTGCCCCTCAAGACTCTCGGTCATCGTCCTCTCCCCTTCCGTCAGGTCTGTTCAGATCAGGTTGTCACGGGTACCGCGCACCCGTGCACGCGCGGAGTCGCCGGCAGCTGGATGGTGGACGGGCGGCCGCGGGCGACGTACCCGAAGGTGATCGCGGCGGCGACGACGCTGAGGGCCGCCATCACGAGCATCGCGACCTGGTACCGGTCGGCGAGCGGTTGCGCGAGGTCGTCCGAGCCGCCGACACCGAGCAGCGCCGGGATCAGCGCGATCAGCACCACACCGCCGACGCGTGAGGCGGCGTCGTTGATCGCCGACGCCTCGCCGAGATCCGCGTCGTCGACCGCGGCGAGGACGCCGGCGGTGAGGGGGGCGACGGTCAGGCCGATGCCGAGACCCCAGAGCAGCGCGCCCGGGAGGATCGCCTGGGTGTAACTCTGACCGGGGCTCGCGGCCGACAGCCAGGCGAAGCCGCCGGCCACGATGAGGATGCCGAGGGTCATCGGCAGGCGGACACCGACCCGGGCGACGAGGCCGCCGACGAACGGCGACACGAGCAGGAAGACCGCCGACTCCGGGATCAGGGCCGCCCCGGCCGCGGTCGCGCTGTAGCCGAGCGTCAGCTGACAGTGCAGTACGACGAGGTAGCTGGCCGCCGAGAGTGCGCCGTAGAACAGGATCGTCGCGGCGTTGATGGCCACGAACTGTCTGATCCGGAAGAGCGCCGTCCGCAGCATCGGCGCCGACCGCCGTTGCTCCACTGGAACCAGCGCCGCCAAGCAGGCCACGCCAACCACTGCGGACACGAGTACGACGGGGCTCGCCCAGCCCGACGCGGGACCCGCGGTGAGCGCATAGATCACGCCACCCAACCCGACGACAGCCAGCACGGCCCCCGCGAGATCCAGCGACAGCGGGCGCCGCGGGCGGCTGACTTCCGGTACGCCGCGAAGTACCCACAACGCGGCGACGATCAGTGGCACGTTCAGCAGGAACACGTAGCGCCAGGACGCGTGGTCCACCAGCCAACCCCCGCCGTACGGGCCGAGCGTCGTACCGAGAGTCGACAGGCCCGCCCAGACGCCGATGCCCTTCGCGCGGTCCTCCGGGCGCAGAGTGCCGTTGAGCAGCGCCAGGCTGCTCGGCACGACCATGGCTCCCCCCGCGCCCTGCACGACCCGCGCGGCGATCAGCGCCTCGACGTTCGGTGCCGCCGCACAGCACAGCGACGCGACCACCATGACGAGCAGGCCGACGACGAGCAGCCGGCGCCAGCCGAAGTGATCGGCCAGCGCGCCGGCCAGCAACAGCAACGAGGCGACCGTCACCAGGTAGCCCGTCAGGATCCATTGCAGGCCGCTGACCCCGGTTCCCAGATCGCGCCCGATCGCCGGGATCGCGACGTTGATCATGTACGCGTCGATGAAGCCGACCATCGACGCCAGCACCGTCGCGGCCACGAGCAGCCCGCCGGCCCGCCCGCGCAACGCGACCCCCGTGCCGCCATACCCCATGCCGCCATTCCCCGTGCCGCCGTACGACGCTCCGCCGGTGACCGTGGGTTCGTCGTCCTGCGCGGTCATGCCCGAGCGCCGGGATCGTTGGGGTGCGGGGTCAGCGGGAGGACGTCGTCGGTGCGCCAGATCCGCAGCGGCATCGAGGCCAGAACCTTCTCCAGGTGGGCCGCGTCGTCCGCGTCGAACAGGCCGATCGTGCGCCACTCCCCCGGCGCCAACGGCGGACGCCAGAGTCGTTTGACCCGTCCCTGCGCGGCCAGCTCGGCGGATTGGGCGGCCTCCCGAGCACGTACTTCGGCTACTTCGGCCTCGGTGACGCCGTCGGGCACGTGCGTGGTCATCGTGACCAGGAATTCCATTCCCGCCTCCGTGTGGTGGCTGCCGTCGTGGCCGTGCTGTCTGGTCCACGATCCGCCCGCGCGCCCCGGGTTGGCCCCGGTGACGCTCACTGGTCGCCGCAGACCAGGGACACTCACTGGCCCAACCGGCGCGGCCCCCGCGGCAGCCTGAGGGTGAGCCGATCAGCTCGGCGGAAGGAGCACGCGATGGCTGGGGAGACAGGCAGGGACTATGACGTGATCGTCCTCGGCGCCGGCGCGCCAGGCGAACACTGCGCAGCGACATTGGCCAAGGGCGGTGCCCGCGTCGCCGTCGTCGAGCGTGAACTGCTCGGTGGCGAGTGCTCGTACTGGGCCTGCATTCCTTCGAAGACCCTGCTGCGGCCGGGCGAGGCGCTGGCGGAGGCGCTCGACGCGCCGGGCGCCCGCGAGGCGGTGACCGGCGCCCTCGACGTACCGGCTGCCTTGGGGTGGCGGGACTTCATGGTGTCGAGCTACGACGACGCCGGCCAGGTGTCGTGGGCCAAGAGCGCCGGCATCGAGGTACTACGGGGTCATGGCCGGCTCGCGGGTCCGCACACCGTCGCGGTCGACGATCGCACGTACAGCACCGACGCCGTCGTGATCGCGTGCGGCGCGGACCCGATCATCCCGCCCGTACCCGGGCTCCGGGAGCTACCGGGGGTGTGGACGAATCGCGACGTGACCGGGCTGGTCGACGTACCGGGTCGGCTGCTGGTGCTCGGTGGCGGCGCGACTGGCGTGGAGATGAGTCAGGCGATGGCGCAGATGGGTTCGCACGTGACACTGATCGAGATGAGCGAGCACCTGATGCCGCGGGAGCCCGCCGCGGTCGGCGAGGCGATCGGGGTCGCGCTGAGCGCCGACGGTGTGGACGTTCGGGTCGGCATCGGGGCGGAGCGGGTGCAGCTCGCGGGATCGTCGTACGTCATCGATCTCAGTGACGGGACGCAGGTCGAGGGCGACCGGGTGCTGGTCGCGACCGGGCGGCGGCCGCGGGTCGACGGGATCGGGCTGGAGACGGTCGGGATCGAGGCCAACCCGCGTGGTATCCCGGTCGACGAGCAACTCCAGGCCGCGCCGGGGATCTGGGCGATCGGGGACGTGACCGGGTTGTGGCAGTTGACGCATGTCGGCGAGTACCAGGGGCGCGTGGCGGCGAGCAACATCCTCGGGACCCCACGGACGGCGGACTACGCGGCCGTCCCCCGCGTCGTGTACTGCTACCCGCAGGCGGCGTCCGTCGGTGCGGCGGATGGTGCCTACACGAGCACGATCCAGCTCGCCGGCGTGCCGCGAACCTCGACGTACCTGCGGTCCTACGACACGCAACCTGGGTTCCTCACGCTGGTGTCCGACGGTTCGGTGCTCACGGGTGCGTACGCCGTTGGTCCGGAAGCCGGTGAATGGCTGCAGCAAGCGACGCTGGCGGTCCGGGCCAAGGTGCCGCTGCCCGTCCTGCTCGACGTGATCCAGCCGTTCCCGACGTTCTCCGAGGCCTTCCTCCAGGCGGTCCGCGACCTCACGAGGCAACTCGGCCGCATCGCCTGACGTCCTTCAGGAGTGCTTCTCGTTGGCCGCGCCGTGCAGTGCGGCGAGTTCGGCGCGGGTGGAGATGCCGAGCTTCGCGTAGACGCGCGTCAGGTGGTACTGGACGGTCTTGGTGGACAGGAAGAGCTGGGCGGCGACCTCACGGTTCGACAATCCGGTGGCGACGAGGCCCGTGATGGTCTGCTCCTGCGGGGTCAGATCCGCGGTACGACGTTCGGTTCGGGAGCCACCGGCGTTGAGTTCGCGGTCGCAGCGGGCGACGTACGTGGTGGCGCGGAGAGCCTCGAAGACCTCGCGGGCCGACGAGAGGTACGAGCTTGCCTGGCGTCGTTTGCCCGCGCGACGGAGCGCCTGGCCGTAGGCGAACTCGACCCGGGCGCGATCGAAGCGGAGCGGCGAATCCTCGAGCGCGGACAGGGCACGGTCGAACGAGTCCCAGGCGGCGTCGAGGTTCCCGAGCGCGGCTTGGAGGCGACCACGGGTACGGGCGAGCCGCGCGACGACCGAGGGATGATCGCGGGCACGTTCCTCGTGCGCACTCAGAACGGCTTCAGCGTAGTCGTACCTGTTGAGGGCGATCAGGGCGGTGGCGTAGGCCATGATCGGGCCGGTCAGCTCGATCTCGCTCCTGCGAAGCAGCGGCTCCGCGGCGGTGCAGGTGTCCAGCGCGCGGTCCCATTCACCCAGCAGGAACTGCGTGCGGCCGAGCCAGGCACTCGCCCACAGCGAGATCCGCGCGGACCCGCCGAGCACGCCGGTCGGCACCGCGCTCTCCAGCTCCGCCCGCGCGGCCTCCACGTCGTCGAGCGCGAGCTGCAGCCAGCCCGCGCCGAGTCGTACCCGCTGCACCTGCGCACCGAGCCGCACCTGCTCGGTGAGATCGGCGTACGTCGCCCGCGCCGCAGCGGACTCGCCGCGCGCGACCAGACCGAGTCCGCGAATAGCAGCCGCCTCGACGCCGGCGGGCTCGCTCAGGTCGGCCAGCTCGAGCGCCCGGTCCGCCCACGTGACGAGCTCTTGCCAATGGCAACGAGCCAGCGAGTGCAGGACGTAGCGCTGGGCGATCGCGGCGCCGACCTCGGGCGATCGCTCGACGTTGGTCAGCTCCCAGGCCCGCGCGAGCCAGACCTCCGCCTCGGCGCCCCGGCCGCGGAGAATCGCGAGATAGCCGAGGACGGCGTTGCGCAGCGGCGTCTCCCGGAGGCTCTCGATCGCGGGGATCAACGCGCGCGCACCCGGTCCGTCACCGGCGCCGAGGAGCGCATCGACGGCACTCGTCAGCCGTGCCTCGCGCAGCAGTCGATCCTCGGTCATCCGGCTGGACGCGGTCAGCAGGGCTGCCGCCTTCCCCCACTCGCCTTGTGCAGCACAGTCCTCCGCCAGCGCGGCTAGTTCACCCGCGAGCTCGGCATCCGGTCCTGTCGCGGCCGCCACGAGGTGCCGCAGACGCACCGCTGGATCGGTCGCCGTCGCGGCCGCTGCCCGGTGAATCTCCACCGTGCGCTGCCGCCCGAGCTCCGCCCGTACCGCAGCTGCGACCATCGGATCAGCCGGCTGGACGAGCTGCGCCCCGGGTACGCCGGACACAACGATGAGCCCGGCTCGCTCCGCCTCGTCGACCAAGCCCCACACGTCACCCGCAAGCTCCGCCTGGTCGGCGGCCACGCTCAACGGCTCTGGATCTCCCACCACGCCGACGGTTTGGACCAAGCGCCGAGCCGCGGCCGACAGACTGCCCATCGCCTCCCGTACGCGCGCCACGACCTCCGCAGGCGCTGGCAGGACTGGCTCTGCCTCGTCCCACACCTCGCGCGGCAGCTCGTCGAGCAAGGCCGTGCCGGCACCTGGCAGGCCGCCCGTGTGCACGCGCAACCGTTCAGCCACGCGAGCCGACAGGCACACCCCACGAGCCTCCGCGAGCAGCACAACCTCGCCCGCGGTCAACGGTTCCAGGGTCAACCGGTGCTCAGCCTCTCGAACCTCCAGCTCCCGCGAGGCGCCGAGAACGACCAAGAGATTGGCGTCGCGGTGATGACGAACTGCGCTGGACAGGACCTGCAGGGAGAACGTGGCAGCAGCGGAACACGACCGGCACCAGGGCACTGCCTAGTCCTGACCCAGGCAGGCATTAATAAGCACTGCCGATCAATCCGTCCGAAATGAGTACTTGTCCTGACTCAATATTCGTATCTACGGTGAATCAATCCACCCGATCCACCCATCAGCAGACCCGGAGGACGAGCGATGGAACTGCGCCACTTGCGGTACTTCGCGGCCGTGGCCGAGACCTGTCACTTCGGGCAGGCGGCCGAGCGGCTGCACATGGCGCAGCCCGCGCTCTCCCAGGCGATCCGCCAGCTCGAGGCCGAGCTCGGCGCCGTCCTCCTCACCCGGACGACCCGCCAGGTCCGGCTCACCCCGGCCGGCGAGTTCTTCCACGACGAGGCCCGCCGCATCCTCCAGCAACTCGACGACGCGGTGAGCGGGGTACGCCGGGTCGCCGACGGCCACCGCGGCCTGATCAGAGTCGGCTTCACCGGTACGGCGGCCTTCACGCAACTCCCACGCTTCGCCCGCATCCTGCAGAACCGCCTTCCGGATGTGGCGCTCGAGGTGCACGCCGACATGCTCACCCCCGCGCAGACCGAGGGCCTGCAGAACGGGAGCCTGGATCTCGCCGTTCTCCGGCCGCCGCTGCCCGGCGGCGACCTGGAGGTCCGCACCATCGAGATCGAGCCGCTCGTGCTCGCACTGTCCGTCGATCACCGGCTCGCCGAAGAGCCCGAGATCGCGGTCACCGACCTCGCGACCGAGCCGTTCGTCTTCTACTCGTCGAAGAACTCCGCGGTGAACGACGCGGTGCAGCGGGTCTGCCAGGAGGCGGGTTTCACGCCGCGCCGCGAGCACGAGGCGCCTGGCACCGCCGTACTGCTGCCGCTGATCGCCGCCGGGCTCGGCGTGGCGCTCGTCCCCGGATCGGTCCGGGCCGTCCCGCTCGACGGCGTGGTGTTCCGGGAGGTCGACGGCGCCGGCTCGATCGAGCTCGCGCTGGCCTGGCGCCGCGACGAGTCCTCACCGCTCGTCCGTTCCGTCCTCGCCGAGCTCGACGGCGCCGGCCTCTTCAACTCTGATCAAGCAGATGCCCAAGAAGATGCCCAAGAAGATGCACAGGAGGTGCCCCGATGAAGATCACCGCGATCGAAGCGATCCCCTTCGCGATCCCGTACCGCAAGCCGCTGTACTTCGCGAGCGGATCCGTCGAGGTCGCCCAGCACGTCCTGGTCCGCGTGCACACCGACGACGGCGTCGTCGGCATCGCCGAGGCTCCCCCGCGCCCCTTCACGTACGGCGAGACGCAGGCCGGCGTGATCGCGGTCATCGAACAGCTCTTCGCGCCCGCGATCGTCGGCACCAGCCTGCTCGAACGCGAGACGATCATGGCTCGCCTCAACCGCACGGTCGGCAACCCGGTCGCCAAGTCGGCCGTCGACATGGCGGTCTGGGACGCGCTCGGCCGAAGCTTGGACGTCCCCGTCACAGAACTGCTCGGCGGCTACTCCGATCGGATGCGGGTCTCGCACATGCTCGGGTTCGACGAACCCGCCGCAATGGTCGCCGAGGCCGAACGAATCCGGGACCAGTACGGCGTCCGCACCTTCAAGGTGAAGGTCGGACGGACGCCGTACCAGCTCGACACCGCTGTGGTGCGGGCGCTGCGCGAAGGGCTCGGCGACGACGTCGAGTTGTACGTCGACGGCAACCGTGGCTGGTCGGCCTCGATCGCCGCCCGCGCGATGCATGAGATGGCCGACCTCGGGTTGCTGTTCGCCGAGGAGCTGTGCCCGGCCGACGACGTGCTCGGACGGCGCTGGCTGGTCGGGCAGTGCGACGTACCGTTCATCGCCGACGAGTCCGCCGTCACGCCGGCCGACGTGACGCGGGAGATCCTCGGCGGCGCGGCGACCGCGGTCAGCATCAAGACCGCGCGCACCGGATTCACCTACTCGCAACGTGTCCATCACCTCGCCGAGGGCCTCGGTGTGGAGGTCGTGATGGGCAACCAGATCGACGGACAGCTCGGCACGATGTGCACGGTCGCCTTCGGTTCGGCGTTCCGGCTCACCACGCAGCGGGCCGGCGAGCTGTCCAACTTCCTCGACATGAGCGACGACCTGCTGACCGAACCGTTGCAGATCTGCGACGGCACGCTGGCCGTCCGCCCCGGCGCCGGGCTCGGCGTCGAGATCGACCCGGACAAACTGGCGCGCTACCGCCAGGACAGGAGCTGATGATGACCGAAACTGCTGCCGCCGCCGCATCCGGCGCCTCCGCCACCGAGCGGTTCAAGTCGGACAAGACCATGGGCTCGCAGGTTCCCAAGGAACGCGTCGACCTGCTGGCCCGCGAGGTCCTCGACGGGATCCACGCGACCATCCGCCGGAACAAGGTGACCTACGACGAGTACAACGCGCTCAAGGCGTGGCTGATCAAGGTCGGCGACGACGGCGAGTGGCCGCTGTTCCTGGACGTCTGGGTCGAGCACGTGATCGAGGAGGTCGCGACCGAGCACCGGCAGGGCAGCAAGGGCACCATCGAGGGCCCGTACTACGTCCCGGACGCGCCCGGCCAGGGCTCGCACGGTGCCGTACCGATGCGCCCTGACGAAGGCGGTGTCGCGCTGACCTGGACCGGTCAGGTCACGTCGACCGACAGTTCACCGCTCGCAGGCGCCACGATCGAGTTGTGGCACGCCGACAGCGACGGGTTCTACTCGCAGTTCGCCCCGGGCCTGCCGGAGTGGAACCTGCGGGCGACCTTCACGGCCGACGAGCAGGGCGCGTTCGAGGTCCACACGGTCCGGCCGGCGCCGTACCAGATCCCGACCGAGGGCGCGTGCGGTCGGCTGATCGACGCGGCCGGCTGGCACGCGTGGCGGCCCGCCCACCTGCACGTCAAGGTCACGGCGCCCGGCCACGAGCAGCTCACCGCGCAGCTGTACTTCTCGGGCGACGAGCACAACGACGACGACATCGCCTCGGCGGTCAAGCCGGAGCTGGTGCTGGACCCGAAGCCCACCGGCACTGGTGAGTCGGTGAGCTACGGCTTCGTCCTCGACCCGTCACAAGAAGGCTGACAACAGCAGCGTCAGCCCGAGACCCATCACCGAGATGATGGTCTCCATCACCGACCAGGTCTTGATGGTCTCGCCAACGGTCATCCCGAAGTACTCCTTGACCAGCCAGAAGCCGGCGTCGTTCACGTGCGAGAAGAACAACGAGCCGGCCCCGATGGCGAGCACGATCAGCGCGACGTGCGTGGCGCTCTCGCCGGTCGCGAGCGGCGCCACGATCCCCGCGGCCGTCACCGTGGCGACGGTGGCGGAGCCGGTCGCCAGCCGGATCAGCACCGCGACGATCCAGCCGAGCAGCAGCGCGGACAGGTTCGCGGCGATCGCGATCTTGGCGATCGCCGTCCCGGTCCCGCCGTCCACCAGGACCTGTTTGAAGCCGCCGCCGGCGCCGACGATCAGCATCACACCGGCGATCGGCAGCAGGCTCGCGGCGATCTTCTTGCTCAGTTCGGGGATGCCGAAGCCGACCGACGTACCGAAGGTGTACATCGCGAGCAGTACGGCGATCAGCAGCGCGACGACCGGGTCACCGATGAACTGCAGCACCGGGAAGAGCGCGGCGTCCTTGCTCATCCAGACGTCCGACGCGGCCTTGAGCAGCATCAGCACCACGGGGCTCAGGACCGTGACCAGCGTCGCGGTGAAACTCGGCGTCCGGGTCCGCGTCCGGACCTGCGTGCCGCCCGCGCCCTCCTCCGGGGCGCCGCCGCTCACCTCGAGCGCGGCGCCGGACGCGCCGATCGGCACCCACTTGGCCGCGAGCCGGCCGAACAGCGGCCCCGCGACGATCACCGTCGGGATCGCGACCAGCAGACCGAGCGCGAGCGTGATACCGACGTTGCCCTTGAGTACGCCGATCGCGGCCAGCGGACCCGGGTGCGGCGGCACGAAGCCGTGCAGCACCGAGAGGCCGGCCAGCGCGGGAATCCCGAGCAGCATCGCGCGGGCGCCGGTCCGCCGTACCGCGAGGACGACGACCGGGATCAGCAGCACCAGGCCGATCTCGAAGAACATCGGGATACCAATGATGAAGGCGATCAGCGCCATCTTCCACGGCAGCGCGGCGGGTCTGCCGCGCAGCAGCGTGTCCACGACCTGATCGGCACCGCCGGAGTCGGCGAGCAGCTTGCCGACCATCGCACCGAGCGCGATCAGCACGCCGACGTACCCGAGGACGCTGCCGACACCGGCCTCGTACGACTTCGTGACCAGGCCGGGGGCGATTCCGGAGCCCAGGCCGACGAACAGCGCGCCGATCGTGAGCGCTAGAAACGCGTGCATCTTCAACCCGACGATCAGTGCGACGATGATCGCGATCCCGATCGCGGCGACCACCAGCACCCGGGTGTCGTGCCCGTTCCACGGTGCGTTGAAATCCGCCTCGGCCACCAGACCGACTTCGTAAGCGAGACCCATAGCTTCACCGCTCCCTGGCCGCCAGTCACCGGCCGCCGCGCCACATGTTGTCGGCGGCAACTTTATTGAGGGGCCTCGGTCACACTACTCCCGCGACACGCCTGATCGCCATGGCCTGCGGTCAATCCGGCAGCGGTACGACGGTGTACCCGCGAGCGCGGATCGCCGCGAAACTCCGCGCACGGATCTCGGGCGAGGCGAAGACCGCGGTGACGCGCTTGCTGACCAGGTCGAACTCGGGTGGCTCGACACCGAACTCGGCCACCGCTTTCGTGATCGTCCTGATGCAGTGCTGACAGGTCATGTCCGGAACCTCGAATGCCGACGCCTCGCCATCGTCCGTCGGCGCCTGGTCGGCGATCTCGACGACGTCGAGCAGCCGGGTGAAGGTCTCGACGAAGCGGTCGGCGACGCGCGTCACCAGCGAGATCCGCCGACCGTCGATCACCTGCGGCGCGTGCGCGAGACAGCGCGGCTGCTCGCCGCTCTCGAGTGCCGCGTACTGCGTCGCGCTCGGATCAGTCCCGTCCGCGGCGCCGGCCACTCGCGCCTCCTTCATCGCGCGCAACGCCGCCACGCTGTCCGCCGAGTACGCGACTCGCCCACCGAAGCTGATCAGCTGCACCGGGATCAGTCCGCGCCGGTACGTCGACGCCTGCAGACCCCAGTGCCAGGTCCCCGCGACGGTCGTGAAGATCCCACTGTCCCGCAGTACGCCGGCGAAGGCCGCGGGATCGTCGTACGGCGTCCGCTCGGCAAGGTAGGCGTGCTGGACCAGGACGCGCGCCGCCGCGTCGATCCCGGTCCGGAGGATCGCCAACGGTTCCCGGTCCGTCGTCACGCGTTCGAGGAGTGCCCGGTCCGCGGGCTCCAACGCGTCGGCGCCCGCTCTGGGGTCGGTGTCGAGCATTCGCCAGAGCGCGAGTGTCGCCTCGCGCGCCACGATCGGCACGACCGCTCCGAGCGATCCGGTGTGCGCGACGTTCGAGACGCCGCCGCTGTCGGTCCACGACACCCGGCGCGGCGCCCGGGTGATCAGCCAGGGCGGGCAGTCGGCCAGCCGCGTTCGGAGGAACTCCTCGACGTCACCATCGACCGATTCTTCGCGGCAACCGATCCGGATCGGGGCGACCGCGACCGGTGTGTCGAACAGGTCGTGGGCCACGCCAACCAGCAGTCGCGCGGCCACCGCGCGGTCCGACAGGTCGGCCGGGGCGAGTTCAGCAGTCACGACGGGCTCCTCAGCTCGGCGGCACCACCTCCGATGCTAGGCAACACACGCCACGCCCGCTTCGCTACACAGCGTGTCGTCCGGTCAGGTCTTGCGGTCAAATTATCGATCACTTACTGTCTGGGTGATCGATAATCCGGTACCTCCCCCGCCCAGTGAGGACCCGTCGTCATGCCCCGAAAAGCCCCCCTGCGTCTGATCGTCACCGGCCTGGTAGCGGTGACGGCCAGCCTGCTCCCGACCCTCACGACCAGCGCCGCACCCCAAGCGGCGCCGGCGACGTACACGAACCCGCTGATGCAGGACGTCGCGCAGGCGTTCTCCGACGTCGGCCTGATCCGCGCCAAGGACGGCGCGTGGTACTCCTACGCGACCAACACCAGCCTGACCCGCGAGAACGCCGACAACCACGGTCCGGCGCACCTGCTGCCGATGATGAAGACGACCGACCTCGTGCACTGGGAGTTCCTCGGTGACGCGTTCAGCGAGGCGAACCACCCGCAGTGGCCCGGCTGGCCGCAGAAGGGTTACTGGGCGCCGGACGTCCGGTACGTCGACGGTCAGTACTACATGTACTACTCCGCCCCCGGCTCCACCTCGCTCGGCGCCGCCATCGGCCTCGCGACCGCGCCGACCCCGGCCGGTCCGTGGACCGACATCGGCCACCCGGTTGTGAACTTCGTCGCCGACAGCGAGGTGATGGAGATCGACCCGATGATGTTCATCGACGACGACGGCACGAAGTACCTGTACTACGGCTCGTTCCGCCGCGGTGGCATCCACGTCGTGAAGCTGTCCGCCGACGGCCGCAGTACCGTCGGGGAATCGCGCCAGGTCGTCGCCGGTGAGCGTGGTGAAGGCACCTGGGTCACGAAGCACGGGCCCTGGTACTACCTGTTCTACTCGGGCTACGGCTGCTGCATCGGCGACGTCGGCGGTGGCGGCTACCCGCTGCTCGTCGGCCGCTCGAAGTCTCCGGTCGGCCCGTTCCTCGACGAGAACGGGGTCTCGCTGACGGCCGACCAGCCCGGCGGCACGATCGTGAACTCGTACAACGGCAACTCGCTCACGGCCACCGGCCACAACGCGATCACCGTCGACCGCTCCGGTCAGGAGTGGAACCTGGTGAACTCCGACATCCGCGCCGACCACACCTGGGGCGGCCGCCCGCAGTCGATGGACCGCCTCGACTGGGTCAACGGCTGGCCGACCGTCCGCGCCGGCCAATGGACCTCCGACCAACCACAAGCCGCTCCTGCCTCGGAGCCCAAGCTCGGCGGCTCGTTCAGCAAGCCCACCGACCTCGCCGACTGGCGCACGGTCAACGGCAACTGGACGGTCACCAACGACGGGTACGTCGAGTCCGCCGATCAGTCCGGGCTCCTCGTCAGCAGCAAGACCGGCTCGGCGAACTACCGCATCGAAGCCGACCTCAGAACCACGAGCGGCCCGGCCGGACTCGTCTTCGGCTACCACTCACCGTCGACGTACGCGACCGCTTGGCTCGATCCCGCCCGTGGCGCGCTGCGCGTCGAGCAACGTGTCGCCGGGAAGATCGTCGGGACGTCGGAAACCAAGCTCTACAACGGGTTCCGCTACGACACCTGGCACTCGATCAGCGTCGAGACTCGCGGTGACCAGGCCACCGTCCAGGTCGCGCCCGCGCTCGGCGACAACCCACTCGGCGAACTCTCCGTCACACTGACCAAGCCGCTGCAGGGCCCGTCGAACTTCGGCCTGACCGGCACCGCTCAGGGCGACAACCTGAGCCTCGCGCAGCTCTACCAGCCGGTCACGCACAAGATCCCGGATCCTCGGCTCGGCCAGGAACTCACGGACTACAGCGACGAGTTCGACAGCGCGGATCCGAACTGGCAGTGGACCGGCTCGAACCAGGGCCACCTGGAGAACGGGCAGCTGGTCTGGGACACGCAGGCCAACGACCTGAGCAAGGAAGACAACCTCGCCACGGTCCTCCTGCGCGACGCACCGCAAGGCGACTACACCGTCGAGACCCGCGTCTCGCTCCCGTTCGCCGGGAGCACCGGTAATGCTCGCGCCGGTCTGATCGCGTGGGGTTCCAGGACCAACTCGTTGCAGCTCGCGCCGACCCGCACGAACGCCGTACGGCAGACGTTCCTGTGGCCTGGTCCGGACGCGACGCCGTGGGCTGAGGCGATCCAGCTCGGGCCGAGTGCGGACACGATGTGGCTGCGGCTGCGTCACACGACGAACCCGGCGACTGGTGAGCACCTCTTCCAGGCGGCGACCAGCCTGGACAGGAAGCACTGGCAGTGGGGCAGCTACTGGAACCTGCCCAAGGACTCCGGACCGCTCAAGCTCGGTCTGATCTCCATGGGCGGCGCCGGCAGCACCGCGCGCTTCGACTACGTCAGGACGTACCAGTCATGACCTTCACGCGACGAACGCTGCTCGCCGCGGGTGGAGCCGGAGCCCTCGCCGCCGGTCTCCTCCCCGGTACGACGTCCCACGCCGCCGCCGTCCCGCCGGACGAGGACGGCTACGACCTCTGGCTCCGCTACCGCCTCATCCCCGACCGCGACCTTCTGGACCGCTACCGCTCCGCGATCACCCACGTCGGTGTCCAGGGCAAGCACCCGGTGCTGCAGTCGGCCGGCTCGGAGCTCGCCCGCGGACTGTCCGGTCTGCTCGGACGCACGATCCCGGTGAACGACCAGCTCACGAAAGGCGCGGTCGTCGTCTCCGTGAGCGCCGGCGACCCACAAGGCACCGAGGGCTTCACGATCAAGCGCCAGGCCGACCGCGTGCAGATCACGTCGGCCGGCGAACGCGGCGCGCTGTACGGCGCCTTCCGTCTCCTGCAGCATCTCCAGCTCGGACGCCCGCTCGAGAAGCTCAACCAAGCGGATCGCCCGGCCTCGCCGCTCCGGATGCTGAACCACTGGGACAACCTCAACCGGTCCATCGAGCGCGGCTTCGCGGGCAAGTCGATCTTCGTGTGGGACGAACTCCCCGGCCTCCGCGAGCGGTACGTCGACTACGCCCGCACACTCGCCTCGGTCGGGATCAACCACACCGTCATCAACAACGTCAACGCCAGCGTCGAGTTCCTGCGCTCCGAACGATTGCCCGGTCTCGCCGCGCTCGCCGGACTCCTGCGCAAGTGGGGCGTGCAGCTGTGGATCTCGGCGAACTACGCCGGCCCGATCTCGCTGACGGCCGGCGATCCGGACCCGATCAAGGTGGCCGATCCGCTCGCCGCGCGGGTGCAGCAGTGGTGGCAGGACAAGATCGACGAGATCTACCGGCTGATCCCGGACTTCGGCGGCTTCCTGGTGAAGGCCAACTCCGAGGGACAACCCGGTCCGCTCGACTACGGCCGTACGCATGCCGAGGGCGCCAACATGCTCGCCGACCGCCTCGCGCCGTACGACGGGCGGCTGGTCTGGCGGTCGTTCGTGCATGAGGGGTTCGACGACTGGGCGGAGTACGAGTACCGGGTCTTCCATCCGCTCGACGGGCAGTTCCACGACAACGCCGTCGTCCAGACGAAGAACGGGCCGATCGACTTCCAGGTGCGGGAACCGGTGAACCCGTTGTTCGGTGGGCTGCCGAAGACCAACCAGATGGTCGAGTTGCAGATCACCCAGGAGTACACCGGGCACTCGACGCATCTGTGCTATCTGGTGCCGGAATGGAAGACGATCCTCGACTTCCCGACGTACACCGGGTCCGGGAGCGGGCCGACGGTGGCCGAGGTCGTCGACGGGACGGCGTACGGGCAGACGAACGTCGGGTTCGCGGGCGTGCTGAACTTCGGCGACGACCGGGACTGGACCGGGTACCAGCTCGGCGCGGCGAACACGCACGGGTTCGCGCGGCTGGCGTGGAACCCGAAGCTGTCGGCCGACGAGATCGTCACGGAGTGGATCGAGCTGACCTTCGGCGGCGATCGGCAGGTCGGGTCGGTGCTCAAGGCAATCATGCTGCAGTCCTGGGAGACGTACGAGAGTTACACGTCGCCGTTGGGGATGGGGTACTTGACCTATCCGCTCGGCGGGCATTTCCAGCCGGCGCCGACGACCACCCAGAATTTGTCCCACCACTCGACGGCCGAAGGAACAGGTTTCGACCGGACGGCAGCCACTGGTTCCGGATTCACCGGGCTTCTCCCCCAGCACTGGCAGGACATTTACGGTTCACTGGAGAACTGCCCGGACGAGTTGCTGCTGTTCATGCATTGGGTGCCGTACACGCATCGACTGCGTTCCGGGAAGACCGTCATTCAGCACATTTACGACAGCCATTTCGACGGGTGCGAGCGGGTGCTCGAGTTCCAGCGCTCGTGGAAACGCCTCGCCGGGCGGGTCGATCGAGCGCGGTACGCCGATGTCGCGGCCACGTTCGACGCTCACGTCATCGAGGCGGAGCGCTGGCGGGACACGATCGTCGCGTACTTCTTCGGGTGGTCGCGGACCGTGTCGAGCCGCTCCGGGTGGGTGCAACTGGCCTACCCGAACGGACGGCTGCTCTTCGGTGGTCGTGCCAATCAACTCGCTGTGGAAGTCACCAACGCGACGTCGGCGGATCAATCGGTCACCGCCGCCGTGCACGCGGTCGACTCGAGCTGGCAGGTCGGATCGGCGACGGTCGCGGTTGGCTCGGCACAGTCGGCGAGTGTCGACGTACCCGTGACTCCCCCGCTGATCGCCGATCACGTGGACCTGGCTGTCGACATCACGCCTGGTCAGATGGCGTTGGGTTCTCGGCATCAGACCTTCGTGATCACCCCGGACCCCGCGCAGTGCCATCTGGCGTTGGATGTCGGGACCGCGGACAGCCCGCTGGTGCCGGGCTACACGCGGCTCGCGAACAACACGGCGTGGAGCGAGGCCCGTGGGTTCGGGTGGGTCGGGACCGGACCGCAACCGCGCGACCGGGGCAGCCTGTGGGACGCCCTGCAGCGCGACTTCGTCGGCGACTACCCCGCACGGACTCTCCGCATCCGGATCCCGGCCGGACGCCAGAAGCTCTCGGCACTCGTCGGCGATGGCGGCCCCGACTGCCCGCCGACGATCATCAGCGAGGGTACGACGGTGCTCGCCACGTCACCCGAACTCCCGGGCGGCATCTTCACCTGGGTCCACGCCGAACTGGACGGCGGTGCAGCCGGTCGCACCGTCGACCTCATCCTCGACAGCGAACCCGACCGGTTCTGGCACCTCGGCGCGCTGGTGATCACCGCGGCGTGAGCGCCCCCCTAGAACGACGCCGGTGGTCGGGTCTCCCCTTTCCCGATCACCGGCGTCCAATCACTCGCGTCGAACAACCTGGTGCTGGATCACCGGCGTGAAATGACGGTGGTGCTGCGCGGTGCGACGGTCGTCTCGCGGAAGAGGATCTCGGTGGGTGCCGCGGTCATCGGTTCGGGGTCGGGGTCGCCTCGGAGTGCGGCGATCAGGCGGCGCATGCCATGCCGCCCGGAGGTCTCGCGGTCCACGCGCACGGTCGAGAGCGCCGGCGTGCCGTAGCGGACGGTCTTGAGGTCGTCCCATCCGGTGACGCTCAGGTCCTCGGGGACGCGCCAGCCACGGCGTACCGCTGCGTGCATGACGCCGACGCCGATGTGGTCGCTCGCCGCCACCACCGCGGTTACCGGGGTGTCGTCCGGCAGTGATCGCACCGCCTCGACACCCGTCTCGGGATCCCACGGGCCGTCGTACACACCGTGCGACCGCAGCCCTCGCCGTTCGCAGGCCTTCAGGTAACCGGAGCGCCGCAGTTGCGCCGACAGCCAGTCCTGCGGGCCGGCCGCATGGAAGAAGTCGCGATGCCCGAGATCCGCCAGCCGGCCGATGATCTCGTCCATCGTCGCCTCGTCCTCGGCCACCGCCTCGACCGACCGCAGCCGCGCGTCGAACTCCTCGGTCTGTACGACGACCTTCTCGTCCGCCGCCCGCACCATCAACGGCGTCGCCGACAGCACGCCGTCCACCTGACCGCGCGCCAGGATGTCCTCCGCGAGCCGGCTCAACGCGGCCGGAGTCTGCTCGACCCCGATCACGATCTCCACCTCGTACCCGAGCCGCCGCGCCTCCTCGCTCGCCGCCGCCACGCTCCGCTCCGGCCCGGACCACCCCGGCAGGATGATCGCGACCACCCCGGTACTCCGGGTCCGCATCGCGCGGGCCATCAGGTTCGGCCGGTACCCGAGCTCGTCGACCGCCGCCTTGATGCGCGTCATCGTGTCCGCACCCACCGTCGGATCGGCCCGCAGGTACCGCGACACGGTCTGATGCGAAACACCGGCAAGGGCGGCAACGTCGTACATCGTCGGGCGGCGCTGAACGCTCATACCGCCACGATACTTGTGAAAGCGGCCTTCGCCCCCACTGTTGCCTACGGCCCCGACGCGATCCAGCTCAGCTGTCCTCGCGCGCGAGTAATCCGTCGAGTACGTCGGCGGCCTCGTCGTAGCCGGCGTCGGCGATCCGTTGCAGCTCGAGAAGATCGCGGGTCGCGGCCGCCCGGCGCGTCAGCAGCTCCCCTGCGTGCTGGCAGCCCTCGTCGAGCAGGTCACTCAGTTCCGGTACGTCGTCGCGCGCGTCGGCGAGGTCCGCGAGGCGGTCCATGGCTCGCTCGTTGCCCTCGTCGGCCAAGGCGCGCAGGGTTTCGCGGTCAAAACTCGTCATACCCCGATCCTGCGACGTTGCCCCTGGGGAGAGGTCAAGTGCGAGACGCTGGGGTCGTGATCACCATCGGCCAGCTGGCGCAGTACGTCGGCGTCTCGACCAAGACGATCCGGGTCTACCACGCCAAAGGCCTGCTCCCGGAGCCGCCGCGGGACGCGTCCGGTTACCGCCGGTACTCCGCGCAGGATCTCGTCGAGCTCATCAAGATCCGCACCCTCGCCGAGGCCGGCCTGCCGCTCGCCACCATCGCTCAGCTCGCTGAAGCCTCCCCCGCCGAGCTCCGGTCCGCGGCCACCGCGGCGGAGACGGAGCTGACGGCCCGGATCGAGCGGCTGGTCAGCACACGGACAAGGCTCCAGCAGTTGGCAGCCGGCCACAGCCCGTTCCTGCCCGCCGAGGTCGAGCAGCACCTGCAACGGCTCGACGACCTCGGATTCTCTAAGCGCTGGATCGCGATGGAACGCGACCTGTGGATCCTCACGTACGCGACGTACCCGGACACCGCACACCGCTACTTCACCGACCAGACCGAAGCCCAAGCAGACCCGGAGCTCGGCCGGCTGTACCTGGCGTACGACCAGGCCCACGACCTCGACCCCGACGACCCGTCCCTCATCGACCTCGCCGACCGCATCGTCACCGCGTCGCTGGCCCGCTACAACCCCGCCGACCTCCACGACCAAGCGGTCGACACCGACCTCCCACACCTCGTCCAGTCCAGCCTCAACGCGTCGTCGCCGGCCTGGGAACGGCTCGACACCTTGATCCGTCGAGGACTGCGGCAGGGCTGACCGTCAGGCGACGTGCACCCACGGACGGTTGGACCGAGTGGGTTCGGCACGACGCAGCACCTCGCGGGTGACCGGCGGTACGTCGTCTTCGCCCGAGATCAGGTACCGCAGCAGGAAGTACAACGGGTTGCCCTCGGCCCAGGCGAAGTAGATGTGCGGCATGATCTGCCAGTCGTCACGGATCTTCAGCAGCAACGCCGCGATCGCGTTCGGCACGCTGGGGCTCTCGACGCACAGGATCTGGTACCCGAAGCGCTCCTCGCCGCGCACGTCCAGCTCGGTCTCGAACTGCGACGCGTCCGTCAACGTCACCTCCAGGAACAGGATCGGCGGCCCCACCGGCAGGTTCCGCACCTCCCGCTGCTCGGCCTCCTTCTCCCGGTACTCCGTGGCGTCGCGATCGTCCGGTTCGTTCGCGATGATCCGCAGCTCACCGTGACTCGCCGCGTCCGAGATGATCCGGCACGCCTGCTCGTCGAACCGCACCTCGGTCGCACGCAGCTCGAGCGACCGCGTCGCCCGGGAGATCAGCGACGTCAGGATGATCGCGACGATGAAGAACGAGGCGATCTGGACACCGTCCGGCCGCTCGATGATGTTCGCAATCGTGGTGTAGAGCAGCACCAGGCTGATCACCCCGAACCCGACCGCGCGGAATCGTTCCCCCTTGCGCCGCGCCGACAGCGTCACCGCGATCGACGCCGACATGATCAGCACCAGGACGCCGGTCGCGTACGCCCCGCCCTGCGCCTCCACATCGGCCTTGAACAGCACCGTGATCACGAACGCGATCACCGCGAACACGATCACCAGTGGGCGGGTCGCCCGGGCCCAGTCCGGGACCATCCCGTAGCGCGGCAGGTACCGCGGCACGATGTTCAGCAGGCCGGCCATCGCCGACGCGCCCGCGAACCAGAGGATCAGGATGGTGCTCACGTCGTACACGGTGCCGAAGACGCTGCCGAGGTGCTCGTGCGCGAGGTACGCCAGGGCGCGGCCGGACGCTTCGCCGCCGTCCTTGAACTTGTCCTCGGGGATCAGCACGATCGTCGTGAAGCTGCTGGTGATCAGGAAGCCGCTCATGATCAGCGCGGCCGTGGTCAGCAGCTTGCGGGTGTTGCGGATCCGCGTCTCCGGGTGCGCGGGGTCGTCGCCGGCCGCACCGTCCACCTGCGGCATCACGGCGACACCGGTCTCGAACCCGGACAGGCCGAGCGCGAGCTTCGGGAAGACCACCAGTGAGATCCCGATCATCACCCAGATATTCGAATGTTCGGTGACCAGCATGCCGCGCCAGTTCGTGACCAGCGAAGGCGCGGTGACCACGTTCCACAGCGCATTCGTGACGACGACCAGATTCAGTCCGAGATAGACGACCACGAGGGCGACCGCGATGCCGATCGCTTCGCCGAAACCGCGCAGGAAAACGCCCGCGAGCAACGCGAGCAGGACGATCGTGATGATCACTTCCTTGCCCTCGAGCCAGTGCGGCACATACGGATTCTCGACGACGTGTGCCGTCGCGTCCGCGGCCGACAGCGTCATCGTGATGATGAAGTCGGTCGCCATGAATCCGAGCAGCACGAGGATCGTGAGCTTGCCCTTCCAGCGGCCGAGCAGGCGGTCGAGCATCGCGATCGATCCCTCGCCGTGCGGGCTCTCGGCCGCCACCCGGCGGTAGACCGGCAGCGCCCCGAGCAGCGTCAGCAGCACCAGGATCAACGTCGCGACCGGCGACAGCAGATCGACCGCCGCCGCCGCGATCGCCGGTTGGTACCCGAGCGTCGAGAAGTAGTCGACACCGGTCAGGCACATCACCTTCCACCAGCGGTGCGTGGGATGCGGCGTCGGTCGATGCGGTCCCGAATGCCCCGCGGGACGGTCGTGCAGCAGCCAGGCCGCCAACCGTCCGTGCGCCGGAGCCGGTCCGCCGACCGTCTCGTTCTCACGCGTTTCTGTCACCGGCCGGAGCCTAGCCAGCGCTCGCCACCGAACCCGCCGCCTCTAACACACCTCTAACGCCCCTGTGCGGACAACCACGTCGACGCCGCAGAGCCCTCAGGCTGGTGAGCCAGTCGTGCTGCCGGCCGTGTCCTGACCGCCGCTGGCTCGCCATTCGAGGGCTTCGGGAAGGTCGTGGTACTCGAGGAGGTGCTGGCCTGCGATGCGGGCGAGCTGGTCTCGTACCTCCGCGGGTGTCGCGTGGAAGTACTCCCGTCGGAGATTGACCTTGTTGACCCGTTGCTCGGCGAACGCGGTGTGCAGCGCGCTCTCCAGTCCGAGCGCGTCCTCGCTGAAGATCACCGCGTGGACGTCGAACCTGAACGGCACCGACGCATCGCCCAACTCGCGGACCCGGTCCAGCGGATCGAGTCGTCGGGTCATCCCGATCTTGATCATGTTCTGACCGAAGGAGCCGATGTTCGAGATGATGTAGACGTACCCGGCGCGGATGTTCGCCTCGCGCTCCTCGACGCCGGTGATCGACGCCTCGATCTCGGCGACCTGTGCCTCGAGCTTCTCGATCGCGGCCGCGTCACCTGACGCTCGTACGCGGGCCAGCGCCGTCTCGTAGTGGGTCCGTTCCTTCAGCAGCCGGGCCTTCTCGCGTTCGAACTCGCGGCGGGCCGCCTCCTCCTCGCGCTGCTGCTCGCGCTGCGCGCGGATGCGTTCCTTCTCCTCGTCCACCTTCGAGAGATAGTCGGCGGTGAGCAGGACTTCTTCGACGCGCAGCGCGTGGTAGTCCTCGCTGATCCGGATGCTCATGCTCTGTCCCAGCCGCGCGATCGTCTCGCGGGCCTTCGTCAGCCGTTCGACACTCGCCGCTCGACGGTGCGGGCGGACCGTCCGTACGCAGTTGTCGGCCTCGGCGTTGTACGCGCGCAGCATCAGCTTGGAGACCTCGCGCACCATCTTCGCGCCGGCCCGCGCCGAGTTGTTGACCTGCCAGTCCGTCGTCGCGGTGACCGCACCGTCGCCTCTGGCAAGAACCTTGTAGCGGTCCTTCAGGTCGCTGAGGCGCGCCTTGTACGCGACCGCGTCCTGCAACGGATGCGAGTACTCGTAGAGCCCGACTTCCTGGAGCGTCGCAACCTCGTTGGTCTCGATGATGCCTTGCCGTACGGCGGCCAACTCGGCCTGGGCGTTGGCGACATCGAGCCGGGCGCTGCTCACCGCCGATCGGACCTGGTCGAGCTCGCCCCGCAGCCGATCCGTCTCGGCGGCGATCGTCAACGCGTCCATCCCGCCGAGCTGCTCGACAAGCCCCCGAAGCTGCTCGTTCTCCTGCTCGAGCCGCTTCTTCCCACCGAACAACCCACCACCATCACGCCCACCCGAACCAACCGAGGGTACGAGGATCCGCGCCTCCCCCACTCCAGCACCTACCGGCGCCGCATGCCTCCCCTGAACCGGCGCCACCTTCACTGGCGTGGTGGCTGGTTGGCCGGCGTCTGGGATCCACAGTTGCCAGCCGGGTGGTGCCGGGGGCCAGCTCGGGTCGGGTTTCCATGTCGGGCCGGGGACGAATCCGGCGGGCGGCTGCGGCCAGTTCGGCGGCGGATTGAATCGGAACGACATCCAGCTGACTCCCCCAGTACGGACCGGCCTCGATCGGCACGATCGCCTCCGCGCAGGCCCCGTACCCCCAGCCGCTGTCCTCCCCGACAGCGACCACCCGCGTTGCCTCCATATCGCAACCAGCCACCCCTCCGTTACACCCCGTCCCTCGACGCGGACTGGACAGGCGCATGTGTACGCCGTAGCAGGCGCGTGGAGGAGGGGTCGCGCCTGCTACGGGCACCTGGGGGCTGGAGCTACTTCAGGTGATGAACCTGCTGGAGGGCGTACACGGGGGTGGGGATGTTCTCGTGACGGGCCTTCAACTGCAACGCGAGGTACAGGGAGTAGTGGCGGGACTGATGGAGGTTGCCGCCGTGGAACCAGAGCGCCTCCTGCTGGGTCGGCTTCCACATGTTGCGCTGTTCGCCCTCCCAAGGACCCGGGTCCTTCGTGGTGTCCGACCCGAGACCCCAGCACTTGCCAACGGTGTCCGCGACCTCCTGCGAGATCAGGTCGGCCGCCCACCCGTTCATCGACCCGTACCCGGTCGCGTAGACCACGAGATCGGCCGGCAGCGAAGTCCCGTCCTCCAACACCACCGCGTCCTCGGTCAGGTGCGAGACCTGCCCGTGCGCCAGCTTCACATCGCCGTTCGCGACCAGGTCCGCGGCGCCTACGTCGATGTAGTACCCAGAGCCGCGCCGCAAGTACTTCATGAACAACCCAGACCCGTCGTCACCCCAGTCGTGCCGGAAACCTGACGCCTCCAACCGCGCGTAGAAGTCCTTGTCCTTCTCCGCCATCGCCTGGTACGCCGGGATCTGGAACTCGTGCAGGATCCGATAAGGCAGCGACGCGAAGATCAGATCCGCCTTCTCCGTCGTCACCCCGGCCGCGAGCGCGCGCTCGGAGTACAGGTCACCAAGGCCGTACTCCATCAGCGAGTCGCTCTTCACGATGTGCGTGCTGGACCGCTGCACCATCGTCACGTCGGCGTCGTGTTCCCACAGTGCGCCACAGATGTCGAAGGCGCTGTTGTTCGACCCGATCACGACGCACCGCTTCCCGGCGTACGCGTCCGGCCCGGGGTGCGCCGACGAATGGTGCTGGTCTCCGCGGAACACCTCTTGCCCAGGCAATGTTGGCACGTTCGGCTTCCCCGACATCCCGGTCGCCAGCACCAGCTGACGAGGCCGCAACGTCAACGGCGAACCGTCGCGCTCCACGAGAACCGTCCACTCACCGGTCTCCGCCGAGTACGTCGCCGACTTCGCCACCGTGCTGGACCAGTACGGCACCTCCATCGTCTTCACGTACGACTCGAGCCAGTCACCGATCTTGTCCTTCGGCGCGAACACCGGCCAGTTGTCCGGGAACTTCAGGTACGGCAGGTGGTCGTACCAGACCGGATCGTGCAGACACAGCGACTTGTACCGGTTCCGCCACTGGTCCCCCGGCCGCGGCTGCTTGTCGATGACCAGCGCGGGTACGCCGAGTTGCCGCAACCGCGCTCCGAGCGCGATCCCGCCCTGTCCGCCACCGACCACCAGCACGTACGGCTGCTCGGTCGACCCGAGCGATTCGGCCTCATCCTGCCGCTTCTCCTTCCAGGTCCGGCGATTCTTGTCAGCCCCGTGCTGTGCACCCATCGGACGCCGGACGCCGCGAGACTCCTCGTGGCCCTTCAGCTCGCGCAGCGTCGTGAGCAACGTCCACGCCTTGTCCTGCCCGTCCTCGTCGACGTGCCGCACCAGTCCGAAGCCCCGGCCGACGCCGGTCTCGAACTCGAACCACGCGGTGATGACACCGTTGTCCTCGCCCGCCGGTTCGGACAACCGGAACCCGCTCGGGTCGGTGCCGTCGAGCGTGTGCGTCAACAGGTCGGCGACACCGTCGGGGTTCTCGACGGTCTTCAGGTTCCAGGTGAACGCGATCAGGTCGCGCCAGAAGCTCGTGGTCGCGAACAGGCCGGCGGCCCGAGGTACGTCGCGCGCCTGCAACGCGTCCTCGAAGGCGGTGAGCCAGTTCGTGGCCCGGTCGTCTGCCGACAGCTGGGACGTCGGCTTCTCCTCGGTCTGGGTCATGGGGTCAGGACACCGCTCGCACCGCCACACGGACCAGGGTTGCAACACGTTGCACGGTGACGACGCTCACGAAACCGTCCTACGATGATCGAGCCAGTGTCCTGAGTCGCGCCTCCGACTGAAGACACTCAGGAGTGAGGAGTGCCCATGACCGCAGCGACGCCCGCGTTCGGAGCGATCATGCCGGGGACCGACCTGTCGCTCCGCGCCCGGGAACTGGTCCGGATCCACGACGCCGTACTCAGCGGCGTCCGGCCCCCGGAACGCCCGCGGGCTCTGGTGGCCCGGTCCTGGTCGCGGGTGATGAGCCTCGGCCTCGCCGCGGACCACGTCAACGCGCGGAAGCCGATGAGCGGCGAGGACCTGCTGCGCCGACGCAGTACGTCGCGGTTGTCGCTCGTGATCGACGAGCTGCGCCGGGTGCTGACGAGCGTCGCGGACGCGTCGCTGTTCCTGATGGTCGTGTGCGACGCGGACGGGGTCGTGCTGTGGCGCGAGGGATCACCCCGGGTGCAACTGACCGCGGACCGGCTTGGGTTCCTCGAAGGAATGGTGTGGACCGAGCAGGTGGTCGGCACCAACGCGATCGGTACGGCGCTCGCGGAGGCCGCGCCGGTGCAACTGTTCTCGGCCGAGCACTACGAGAACTATCAACATCCCTGGTACTGCACCGCATGGCCGATCCACGACCCGCGCGACGGGCAACTGCTCGGCGTCGTCGACGTGAGCGGACCGGCCCTCACGTTGCATCCCGCGATCGCCGCGCTGGTCGAGAGCGCGGTCCGGCTCGCCGAGACGTCGCTGTGGCGCCATCACCAGGAACGCCTGGAGAGCCTTCGCCGCTCCACCGAGGCAGTCGTCGGTACGACGAACGGTCCGCTGCTGGTCGTCGACGATCACGGCTGGGTCGCGCACCATTCCGGCATCGCGGCGCGCGACCGCATCGACGTACCGCGGGCCGACCGCGCGGTCGCCGTACCGGGTCTCGGGCTGTGTCTGCCGGAACGCCTGGGGGCCGGGTGGCTGGTGCGGCCTCGCGAGCCCGGCGTCACCGTGCATGCCCGGCTGTGCCCCGGCCCCGAGCCGCGCCTGGAGGTTGTCCGCGACGGCGAGCCGTGGCGTACGTCGCTCACGCGCCGGCACGCGGAGATCCTCACCGCACTCGCCGCGGCCGGCCCGCACGGTCTGACCGCCGCCGAGCTCAGCACCAGGCTGTACGGCGATTCGCAGCACGAGGTGACCATCCGCGCGGAGATCTCCCGCCTCCGCCGCGTCGCCGGCGCTCTCGTCTCCACCCACCCCTACCGCATCGCCAACGGCGTCGACCTCCAAGTCATCAACTGACCGTCTGCGTGGCGTGGCGGGGCGCTGCCTTGGGCCAGCTCATCGAGCCGGGGTCGTTGGCCTCCCGCCGGATGCGTTTGTCCACCACGAACCGGCAGGCCGTCTCCTTGATGAACGCTCCGGGACGACCGGCGATGTACAGATTCACCGCAGTGTCGTCCTTGCGCGCGAGTTGCCGAAGCCCGGCGTGGCGACCAAGGCTCAGGCAAGCTCCGGTGAAGGCAAGGTCCAGCGGCGCCGGCGCAGTTCCGGCGATACGGCTGATCACGGTATCGGCGGCCCGCGCCCCGAGCGGGCCGGCGGCGTACGTACTCATCCGCAACGGACGCCCCGACGGCGCGGCCGCATCACCCGCCGCCACGATGCGCTCGTCGTCAACACTCGTCAGCGTCTCGTCGGTCAACAGGCGACCCATCGCGTCCGTCCGCAGCCCGCTCGCGGCCGCCAACTCCGGTACGCCGAATCCGGCGGTCCAGACGGTCAATGCGCTCGCGTGCACGCTCCCGTCCGTGAGGACAACGGCGTCCGCACGCACCTCGGTCACCGAGTCGGCGACCCGGACGTCGACGTGATTCCGGGTGAGCCACTTCGCGATGTGCCGCCGAGCTCCAGAGCTGAAAGTCGAAGCCAGCGCCCCACCACAAACCAGGGTGACCTTCCGCCGTTGTTCCGCGAGCTCCGCGGCCGTCTCGATGCCGGTCAGCCCGCCACCGACGACGGTGATCGGGGCATCGAGCGGCAGATCGTCCAGCTTCGCGCGCAGCAGTTGCGCGGACTCGAACTCGGCGAAGGAGACCGCGAAGTCGGCCGCCCCCGCAACCGTCGGCGGCACCGCCCGACTGCCGACCGCGTAGATCAGGTAGTCGTAGCCGAGAACGTTGCCCGAGGCAAGCTGCACGGTCCGGGCACCGGCGTCGATCCGGGCGACGCTGTCGACCACGAGCCGGATACCGTCGCCGAGCAGCGTGCCGTAGTCGAGAGTCGCCTCGCCGGTGCGGGCGACGTACTGGTGCAGGCGGATGCGTTCCACGAAGTCGGGGCGAGGGTTCACGAGCGTGACGTCGACGTCGTCACGAACCCGCAGACGGTTGGCGGCGAGCGTTCCGGCGTACCCGCCGCCGATGACGATGACCTTGTGTTTGTGAGTCATACCGACCCGACCAGGCAACCCCGCGAAACGTCAGGCCGACGTCACATTTCGCCGCGCTGCCGTGTCGGATGGGCATGATCGTCAGCGAGCAGAAGCAGTTGATCAACGTGGCGTACCGGCTCCTCGGCTCACTCGCCGACGCGGAGGACGTCGTCCAGGAGGCGTACACCCGCTGGTACGCGATGACACCGGCCGAGCAGCAGTCGATCGAGAACCCGGCCGCCTGGCTGACGAAGGTCACCAGCCGGATCTGCCTGACCCAGCTCACCTCGGCCCGGGTACGGCGTGAGACCTACGTCGGCGAATGGATCCCCGAACCGCTCCCCGACCCCACGGACCGGACTACCGCGCGCGCCGACCCTGCCGACCGGGTGACGCTCGACGAGTCGGTGACGATGGCGTTCCTCGTGGTCCTCGAGTCGATGACGCCGGCCGAGCGGGTCGCGTTCGTCCTGCACGACGTCTTCGGCTACCCGTTCGCCGAGGTCGCCGAGATCGTCGGCCGCTCCCCCGCGGCGTGCCGGCAGCTGGCATCGTCGGCTCGCCGCCGGATCCGCGCAGCGCAAGCCCCCGTGACCCCGGCCGCCCGGCAGGCCCGCGTCGTCAGGGACTTCAAGCAGGCCTGGGAAGCCAAGGACCTCAAGGCCCTCGTCGCTCTCCTGGACCCCGACGCCTCGGTCATCGCCGACGGCGGCGGTCTCGTCGGCGCGGTCCTGCGGCCGATCGCCGGCGGCGAACAGATCGCCCGCTCGATGGTCAGCTTCGCGGGAAAGTTCAGCGACCTGACGCTCGTGGAGCGCACCGTCAACGGTCAGCCCGGTCTCGTGGCCCAGCGCGACGGCGTCACCGTCACGGTCTACGCCTTCGAGATCTCCGGCGACCGCATCAAACACATCTGGGGTGTCCGCAACCCCGGAAAGCTCCGGCCCTGGACCTGAGTCCGGGGCCGGAGCTGTGGGTCAGAGCGAGACCGGCTTCCCGGTCTCGGCCGACTCGTAGATCGCCAGCACCAGGTCCAGCGTCCGGCTGCCCTCGGCAACCGTCACCAGCGGCTCCCGGCCCGTGGCGATCGCCTCGAGGAAGTCGGCGTACTGGGTCGAGTGCGCGTTCGACAACGCCGACGGATCGGCACCGGCGGTCTGCGCCGGGGCGTCGGCCGCGAGGACCTGTGCGGCCTGGTTGGTGTCGCCACCGCCGTACGCACCGGCCTCCTTGGCACCACCGGCGGCGTGGAAGTACTCCAGCTTGTCGCCATCGATGACCGCCGAGCCGCGCGTGCCGTGCACCTGTACGCGGGCGCTCACCCCTGGGTACGCCGCGGTCGTGCCGTGGATCGTCGCCAGCGCGCCGTTGGCGAACTTGACGATCGCGACCGCGGTGTCCTCGACGTTGATGCGGTCGTGGGCGAGGCGAGCGGCGTGCGCCGTGACCTCGACCGGCTGACCGAGCATCCAGACCAGCAGGTCGATGGTGTGGATGCCCTGGTTCATCAGGGCGCCGCCGCCGTCGATCTCCTTGGTACCGCGCCACGCGCCGGAGTCGTAGTACTCCTGGCTGCGCCACCACGCGATGCTCGCCACCGCCGACGTCAGCTCACCGAGCTTGCCCGACGTCACCGCCGACCTGACCACCTGGCTCGCCGGGTCGAAGCGGTGCTGGCTGATGACGGTCGCCTTGCCCTTCGACGTCCGCTCCGCCTCGGCGAGCTCGGCCGCGGCCTCGGCGGTGATGTCGATCGGCTTCTCGACCACGACATGCTTGTCGGCCCGCAGTACGGCGATCGCCTGGCCGGCGTGATCGCCGCTCGGGGTGCAGACCGCGACACCGTCGATGTCGCCCAGCGCCAGCACGTCGTCCAGCTTCCCGTACGCCGGGACGCCGTACTTCTCCGACAGCGCCCGCGCCGCCTCCGGGTCGATGTCGACGACCGCCGCCAGCTCGGCACCGGCCAGCCCGTCGATCACGGCCGCGTGATGCTTGCCGATCACGCCGCAGCCGAGGACCGCGAATCGCACCGTCACGCGAACTCAATCCCTTCGGCGGTCAGCAGGCCGGTGAACGCCTTGTGCGCGCGCTCGAACTGGTCGGCGCCGGAGTAGCCGCCGAACTTGCCGGCCGACTGCAGATGCGGCTCGAGCGAGAAGTACCCGTCGAACCCGTCGGCCTTCAGCGCGCGCAGCGTGTCCAGCATCTCGCCGTCGCCCTCGCCGGCAGGCACGACCTCGCCGCTGGCCAGGATCGCGTCCTTGATCTGCACGTACTCCAGGTACGGACGCAGCTGCGCGAAGCCCTCGGTGTGCGGCCGCACGCCACACTGCACGAAGTTCGCCGCGTCCCAGGTCGTCCGCAGCTTCTCCGACCCGACCGACTCGATCAGGTCGAGGCAGCGGCTCGGGATGTCGCCGTAGATCTCCTTCTCGTTCTCGTGCGCGAGCACGACCGGCCGGTTACCGACCTCGGCCGCGAGCGCGGCCATCCGGCGCAGCACCTCGTCCCGGTACTGGGCCGGGTCGTCGTCCTGCGGGATGAAGAACGAGAAGATCCGGATGTACGCCGTCTGCAACGTCTCGGCGACGTCCAGCGCGTGGCGCATCCGCTCCAGGTGCGGCTCGAACGGGTCGTTGATCCCGATCTTCCCGATCGGCGAACCGAGCGCCGAGACAGCGATCCCGTGCCGGTCCAGCAGCGTCTTCACCTCCGCCAGCTGCTCGTCGGTGAGATCGAGGACGTTCACACCCCAGGCGCTGCGGAACTCGACGTTCTTCACGCCGAGCTTCCCGAGCACCTGCAACTGCGTCTCGAAGTCTTTGTCGATCTCGTCAGCGAATCCCGACAGGGTCCACATATCCCGTTCCTTCACGCATCGTCCGGTGACTGACTATCGCCGGTCCATGCAATCACAGATGGAAATCGCTTTCCAGTGCGTCTTACGGAGCGGCCTGGACTTTGGCCGGGTTCGGCAGTTCCCTTGGAAAGGTGGAATCGATCGACCGATGGCTGCATCGGCGACACGAGGACTTCCTCGGGGGTGCGGGGCAACAGCCCGTGCGGGGCCTGGTCGCGGCCTCCTGGGACCGCTCGGTCGCGGCCGGGCTGCACGCCGACACCGCGGCCCCGTTCGCCTTCCGGGCCGACGAACTCACGGCGTACCGGGACGAACACCCGCTGTCGGCGGTCATCCCGATGCTGTACGACGTCCTCGGGCGAGCTGCCGTGGACAGCGACTGCGTGATGGCTGTCGGTGACAGTGACGGCCGGCTGCTGTGGGTGTGCGGGCGTCCCGACGTCCTGCGCGCCGCGGACAGCATCCACTTCAGCGAGGGCGCGTGGTGGGCCGAACGGCAGGTCGGCACGAACGCGCTCGGCACGTCCCTGGAGGTGGCGACACCGGTGCAGATCCGGTCGGCCGAACACTTCACGGTCCTGGTGCAGCCGTGGTCCTGCGCGGCGGCTCCGATCTACGACCCGGACACCCAGCGCGTGCTTGGCGTCGTCGACATCACCGGTGGCGTCGACGCCGGTTCGCCGCAGTCGCTCGCCCTCGTCCGCGCGGCCGCCCGGATGGCCGAGGCCGAGCTCGGCCGGCTGACCATCCTGCGCAGGCTCACCGGCGAGTCCGCCCGGCGGATGCGGATCGTCGCGCTCGGCCGACCGGACGCCGAGGTGTCCGGCGACGGGCGGGACCTCCGGCTCAGCCGCAGGCACAGCGACATCGTCGTACTGCTGGCCGAGCACCCCGAGGGCCTGACCGCCGAGGAGTTGTCGGAGGCGCTGTACGGCGCCCGGTACGGCGAGGCCGACCATCGTTCCTCGCTCCGCGGCGAGATGACCCGGCTGCGCGCCCTCCTCGGCTCCGGCGTCGTCGAATCACGCCCGTACCGGCTGCGTCACGACATCGCCGCGGACTGGCTCGAAGTCGGCGACGATCTCGACTCGCATCTGCTGTCGTCGGCCTTGCGCCGCTACCCGGGTCCGCTGCTGCCGCAGTCCGACGCGCCCGGAGTCGTGGCGTCCCGGAACCGTCTCGACAACCGCGTGCGCGCCGCCGTACTGCGGACGCAGGACGTCGACCTCGTCGTCGCGTGGACCCGCTCGTACGCCGGCGTCACCGACCTGAGCGCGTGGGAACACCAGCTGGCGCTGCTCTCACCCGCCTCACCGCTGTGGCCGTCGACGCAGTCCGAGGTACGGCGACTGCGCGCGGACTACGGAGTCGACGCGGCGGGGACCGAGGGCTGAGCAGCACCCACGGTCCCCCGGGACGAACTCAGAACACCCGGATGGCGATCTCGGCCGGTGCCTCGAGCAGTCCTTCGATCTCGTCGTCCAGCTTCACCAACGTCACCGACGCCCCGGCCATGTCCAGCGAGGTGCAGTACTCACCGACGTAGTTGCGCCGTACGTTGATGCCCCGGTCGGTCAGCACCTGGTGGGCGCGCCCGTAGAGCAGGTACAGCTCGCTGATCGGCGTACCGCCGAGCCCGTTGATCATCAGCGCGACATTGTCACCGGACTCGTACGGCAGGTCGGAGCGGACCGCCTCGAGCATGTAGTCGATGATCTCGTTGGCCGAGGCAAGTTTCTCGCGGCTGCGCCCCGGCTCGCCGTGGATGCCGACGCCCATCTCCATCTCGTCGGGACCGAGCTCGAACAGCGGCGAGCCCTTCGCCGGCGGCGTACAGGCCGTCAGCGCCATCCCCATCGTGCGGGTGACCGAGTTGACCTTCGCCCCGATCCGGACCAGCTCGTCGAGGTTGGCGCCCTGCTCGGACGCCGCGCCGACCGCCTTCATCACGAAGAAGTTGCCCGCCACCCCGCGCCGGCCGACCGTGTACGTCGAGTCCTTCACCGACACGTCGTCGTCGATGATCAGCGTCCGCACGTCCAGCCCGTCCGCGGCGCTCAGCTCCTGCGACATGTCGAACGCCATCCGGTCGCCGGTGTAGTTGTTCACCAGCAGCAGCACGCCCTTCGGCGACGCGAGCAGCTTCGTCGTCTCGTACACGTACTCCATCGGCGGCGCCGCGAACACGTCCCCCGGGCAGGCCGCGTCGAGCATGCCTGGGCCGACGGCCATCACGTGCGCGGGTTCGTGCCCAGAGCCCGAGCCCTGCACGATCGACACCTTGTCGTCGCGCGGCGCGTCCGTCCGCATGATCAGGTTGTACTCCGGGACGTACCGCAGCGTCCCGGGATTGGCCAGCGCGATACCTTGCAGCATCTCCGGCACGTAGTTCTTGGGATCGTTGACAAACTTCTTCATCCCGAGTCCCTCCCCTTCCAGTTCTGTGCGATCTGCTCCATCAACACCGCGACCGCGATCGCCCCGGCATCGACGGATCCCCGGCTGCGCTCGCCGGTGTAGGCGGCCCGGCCGCGTTTGGCGACCATGCCGACCGTCGCGTCCGCGGCCGACCGGGTGGCCACCGCGGCACGGTCCACGATCTCGGCGCTGCTCAGCCCGGCCGCCAACCCCTCCTCGACGGCGTCGGTCAGCGGCACCAGCGCGTCCAGGAGTGTCTTGTCGCCCAACTCGGCGCCGCCGCGCGCCTTGATCCCCTCGATCGCGGCCCGCAGCATCGCCACCACGGTCGCCCCGTCCAGTGCGGTGGCGTTGCCGGCCGCCATCCCCGCGCGCAGGAACCCGGTCCCCCAGATCGGACCCGACGTCCCGCCGATCCGCGACGTCACCAGCATCCCGACCTTCTTCAGGAACGTCCCGATGTCGGTCCGGTCGAGTTCGCCGTACTGCGCCTGCAGCTTCTCGAAACCGCGCGCCAGCGAGTACCCGAAGTCGCCGTCACCGACCACCGAATCGAGGTCACCGAAGTATTTCTCGTTGGCGAGGCACGTGTCGATGATCGTGTTCATCACCAGGTCGATGTCACTCCAGCTGTCAGAACTATCCGTCACGTCAGCCCCTCCTTGAATGCCGTACTCGACCGATCCAGCAGCCGAGTGAGATCGGCGAGCTCCAGCGCGCCGGACGGACCGATCCCGAAGGGGTCCGCGAGTACCTCGAGCGCCTCGCCGTCCGGATCGCCCAGGCTGCTCAGGACCAGCGCCGCCCCGGTGAAGTCCTCGTCCCGCGTGTATCCGCTGACCGTCACCACCGTGCGCAACCCGGCACCAGTCGCCGCCAGCAGGCCGTTCCGCGAGTCCTCGACCACGAGCGTCTCGGCCGGATCAAGCCCGAGCTCCTGCACCGTCAGCTCGTACACCGCCGGGTCGGGCTTCTTCCGCGGTACGACGTCCCCCGCGAACACCGGGATCGTCGCCGCCCGATCCGCACCGACCGCTCCCGCGAGCACCGCCCGTACCGACGGCTCGGCCGACGTGGACGCGACGGCCACCGTCCAGCCCGCGGCGAGCGCGGCGGTGATGGTCCGCCGTACGCCGGGACGCGGCGGGACCACGCCCGCGGCGATCAGGTCGGTGAACGTTTTGGTCTTCGCGCGATGCCAGGTCGCCACCACGTCGGCACGCTCCTCGGGCGTCGCCGGCGATCCCGCCGCACGCCACACCGCCGGGTCGTCGAGCGCGGTCGCCAGCCGCTCCTTGCCGCCCCCGATCCGCAGCAGCCGCCCGTACTCCTCCACCGACCACCGCACCGGCAGGCCGAACTGCTCGAACGTCGCGTTGAAGGCCGGCAGGTGCCCGTCGCGTTCGGTGTCACCCAGTACGCCGTCGCAGTCGAACACGAGCGAGGTCATACCCGGCCACCGCTCCCGAACATCTCGATGTGCTCGGCCGCCATCGCCCGTACGGCGGTGTGGATGTGCCCGAACAACGACGGTGGGTCCCATTTGTCCGTCGCCCGCGCGTGCTCGAGGTGCTCCAGGGAGGACGTCATGTACGCGACCTTGAGCGCCGTCGAGATGTTCACCTTCGAGCAGCCGCGGCCGATCAGGTCCTGGAACTGCGCGGGTGTCAGGCCCGAGCCCCCGTGCAGGGCCATCGGGATCCCGGTCGCCGCGACGAGATCCGTGATCCGCTGCGAGTCCAGTTCCGGTGTGGAGTGGTACATGCCGTGGGCGTTGCCGATCGCCGGCGCGAACACGTCGACGCCGGTTGTCGTCACGAACCACGTCGCCACGTCGAGGGACTGACGCTCCGACTCGGTGTCCGATCCGACCCCGTCCTCGACCCCCGTGATCCCCTCGATCTCACCTTCGACGTGGGCGCCGTACGTGCGGGCCTCGGCGACCACCTCGACGGTCTGGCGCTGGTTCTCCTCGACCGGGAGCGAGGAGGCGTCGAACAGCACCGAGTTCCAGCCGGCTTCCAGGCACGAGCTGATCACCGCGCGGTCCGGGCAGTGGTCGAGGTGCAGCGCGACCGGCACCGGTACGGGCGCGACGGTGGCGTCGAACATCGCCTTCAGCACGTCACGCCCGACCGACTTCACGGTCTTCACCGAGGTCTGCACGATCAGTGGCGACCGCAGCTCGACCGCGGCGTCGACCACGGCGCGCAGGCTCAGCTCGTCGACCACGTTGATCGCGGGCACGGCGTACCCCTTGGCCAGTGCCTCGTCGACGAGCTCCTTCAACGGTGCGACAGGCATACTCACTCCCCCCGTCGGCTGCGTCCACCCTGCCTCTCCGAACGCTGCACGAACGCTGCACGCTGGGTCAGGCGGGTGCGTGCTCCTTCAGGATCGCCATGAACGCGCGCATCCAGCCCGGGTGATCGGGCCACGCCCGACCGGACACCACGTTGCCGTCGACCACCGCGTCACCGTCGACCCACTCCGCTCCGCTGGCCCGCATGTCGACCGCGAGCGCCGGGTACGCCGACGTCTTGCGCCCGCTCAGCACCCCCGCGGCCGCCGGGATCAGCGGTCCGTGACAGAGCTGGGCGACCGGCTTCGACTCGCCGTAGAAGTGCTTCACGATCCGCTGGCAGTCCGGGTCGTTCCGGATGTACTCCGGCGCGCGACCGCCCGGGATCACCACGGCGACGTACTCCGACGGATCCACGTCGGCGAACGCCACGTCCGCCGGCCAGGTGTGCCCCGGCTTCTCGGTGTACGTGTCGAACCCGTCCACGAAGTCGTGCACCACGAACTGCAGCTTCCTCGCCTCGGGCGCGGCGATCGTTACGTCGTACCCCTCCTCCAGCAACCGTTGGTACGGGTACATGACCTCCAGATCCTCCGCGGCGTCCCCCGTGAGAATCAGTACCTTCGCCATCACGCCATCTCCTCTCGCTGCTACTCCTCTCACTCGTCAGCCTCCGCCGCGGCCGCTCAGCCGTCAACGCCGGGCCCAGCGGCCTGAACCGGGCGGGCTTAGGATCCGCGGTATGACGACGCGGTTGGTCCAGGTGACGATGAAGGCGGGCGACGATGCCGCGCTCGGGCGGTTCTGGGGGGCCGCGCTCGGGTGGAACGTCACCGGTGACGAACCCGGTGTGACCAGCCTGGAGCCGGCGGGGTTCGACTATCCCGATCCGAGTGCCGTCTGCCTCGACATCCTTCCCGTCCCGGAACCGAAGACGGTGAAGAACCGCATCCATCTCGACCTCGCCTCCACCTCCGCGGCGCATCAGCAGGAGCTCGTCGCCCGGCTGCAGGACCTCGGCGCGACACCCGTCGACATCGGACAGGGCGACGTACCGTGGACGGTGCTCGCCGACCCGGAGGGCAACGAGTTCTGTGTGCTCGAGCCGCGGGAGATCTACCGCGACACCGGCCCGATCGCTGCGGTCGTCGTGGACTGCGCGGACCCGCGCGAGATGGCCCGCTTCTGGGGTCAGGCAATGGACTGGACCGTGCACGAGGTGACCAACGACCAGGCCACGCTGCGCTCCGCGAAGGGTGTCGGGCCGTACCTGGAGTTCCTCCGCAATCCCGACCCGAAGGTGGGCTTGAACCGCCTCCACCTCGACGTCCGCCCGTATCCCGGCGACGCCCCGGCCGCCGAGGCCGACCGGCTCCGGGGGCTCGGCGCCACCGACGCCGACGTCGGCCAGGGCGACGTACCGTGGACGGTCCTCGCCGACCCCGAGACCAACGAGTTCTGCCTCCTCGCCCCCCGCTGACACGAGGCCGTCTCGCGCGGGCTCAGCGGTCGTTGCGGGCCGCGGCAGTGGGTAGCTCGACTGCTACCCGGAGGCCTCCCGTGGGGCGGGGTGTGAGGGTCAGGGTGCCGTTGTGGGCTTTGGCGATGCTCTTGACGATGGCCAGGCCCAGGCCGACGCCGGCGTGGTCGGTGCGGATCCGGGCCGAGCCACGCTGGAACGGCTCGACCAGCGTGGCGACCACATGCCGGTGCAGCTTCTCGCCGGTGTTCTCGACCGTGAGCTGCACTGTCTGCGGGCTGAACGTGGTCGTCACCCACACCGTGCCCTCCGGCAGGTTGTGGACGATCGCGTTGTGCACCAGGTTCGTCGTCATCTGCAGCAGCAGCGCATGTGAACCAAGCGTCGGAGCGACATCACCCGACGTCTCGAGTGTCAGCCCCCGCTTCTCTGCCAGCGGGAGCAACGTCTCCGTAGCCTCCTCCGCGATCAGCGACAGGTCGACCGGTTCGCGGGCGAACGACCGTTGGTTGGCGCGGCTGAGCATGAGCAAGGCCTCGGTGAGGTCGATCGCCCGGGTGTTGACGAAGTGCAGACGCTCGACCAGCTCGCCGGTGTCGCGGTTCGAATCCTTGCGCGCCACGTCCAGCAGCGTCTGCGTGATCGCCAGCGGAGTCCGCAGTTCGTGCGAGGCGTTGGCCGCGAACCGCTGCTGTTCGGCGTCGTTCGCCTCGAGCCGGGCGAGCATCGTGTCGAAGGCGTCCGCGAGTTCCCGGAACTCGTCGTTGCGACCTTCCAGCTGGATCCGGTGCGACAGCGATCCGTTCCCCGCCAGGCGGGTGGCGTTGGTGATCCGGGTCAACGGCGAGAGCATGCTGCCGGCCAGGATCCAGCCACCGACCAGGCCGAAGACCAGCAGGAACACCATCATCAGGGTCGCCTTCGGCACGAACGCGCGGAGCAGGTCGTTCCGATCCGGCATCCGCATCGAACCGGCGATCACGTCGGGCACGTACCGCAGCAGGAACAGCCACACCACGGCGAGCAGCAGGAAACCCGCGAGCATGATGAACCCGGCATAGCTCAGGGTGAGTTTGAGCCGAACGCTCAGCCCGGGCTCCCTATCCACGCTTGTCGTCCCCCCGCTCGGCGTCGATCCGGTAACCGGCACCGGCGACCGTCGCGATGATCCACGGTTCCCCGAGCCGCTTGCGCAGTGCCGAGACAGTGATCCGTACGGCGTTGGTGAACGGGTCCGCGTTCTCGTCCCAGGCCCGTTCCAGCAGTTCCTCGGCGCTGATCACTCCGCCCTCGGCCGCGACGAGCACCTCGAGTACGGCGAACTGTTTGCGGGTCAGCGCCACGTAGCGGCCGTCGCGGTACACCTCGCGGCGGAACGGATCCAGCCGCAGGCCCGCGATCTCCCACACCGGCGGCCGGTTGTAGGCGCGCCGACGGTCCAGGGCCCGGAGCCGGAGTACGAGCTCCTGGAGCGCGAACGGCTTGGTGAGATAGTCGTCGGCGCCGAGCTCGAACCCGGATGCCTTGTCGTCGAGCCGGTCCGCGGCGGTCAGCATCAGGATCGGCATACCGCTGCCGGAGGCAACGATCCGCTCGGCGATCTCGTCGCCCGAAGGCCCCGGGATGTCGCGGTCGAGCACCGCGATGTCGTACGAGTTGACGCTCAGCATCTCCAGCGCGGTGTCACCGTCCCCGGCGACGTCGGCCGCGATCGCCTCCAGACGCAGGCCATCACGAATCGCGTCCGCCATGTCGGACTCGTCCTCGACGATCAGTACCCGCACTGTACTGATGCTACGAGGCCGACCATATCGTCGGCATATCGAAAACCTCATACGTGCTGTTAACAGCGCGTTGCGTTGACTGACGGCATGTCCACGAGCGAATCGGCAGCCCCGGCGGGCCGCCGTACCAAAATGACCCTCCGCGCGGCGTTCGTGGTCGCGAACGTGGCGCTCATCGGCGTGTTCGTCCACCAGACCCTCGCGTCCTCCTTCCCCACCGCATCGCCGAGCAGCACCCGGCAGTCCCTCGGCGAGGCCGACGGTGTCGTTCCGCAGGGCGTGACGGTTTTCGACTCGGTGCCCGCGGTGAGCAATCTCGATCCGGACCTGCTCGGTGCGCTGCGTACGGCCGCGAAGGATGCCGCCGGCGACGGGATCGAGTTCTTCGTCAACAGTGGCTGGCGTTCCCCGGCGTACCAGGAACAGTTGCTCCGCGAGGCGGTCTCGAAGTACGGCTCGCGGGAGGAGGCCGCGCGCTGGGTCGCCACCACGGAGACGTCGCCGCACGTGGCGGGGCTCGCGGTCGACATCGGGCGCCCGAACGCCGCCGCGTGGCTGTCCGAGCACGGCGCCAGGTACGGGCTCTGCCAGATCTACAAGAACGAACCCTGGCACTACGAGCTCCGCCTGGCGGCGATCGATCACGGCTGCCCACCCATGTACGCCGACCCGACGCACGACCCGCGGATGCAACGGTGACCACTGCGCACGACCTGACCATCGCGCCGATCAGCGCCGCGGAGCACCTCGCGTTCGTCCGGACCCGCCGATCGGTCAGCTTCCTGCAGACCCCGGCCTGGGCCCACGTCAAAACCGAGTGGAACAGCGACTCCCTAGGTTGGTACGACGGCCCGCGGTTGGTCGGCGCCGGACTCGTCCTGCACCGCCCGGTCCCGCGCCTCGACCGCTACACGCTGGCCTACCTGCCCGAGGGCCCGGTCATCGACTGGTCCGGCGACCTCACCGCGTGGCTCGAACCGTTGGCGGCGTACCTGCGAGCGCAGGGCGCGTTCGCGATCCGGCTCGGTCCACCGGTGCGCACGACCGCGTGGAGCGCCGTACAGGTCAAGGAAGGCATCGCGGACCCGGGAGTCGAGCGGCTCACTGACATCCCGAGCCAGCAGATCGACCCGGTTGGCGCTCGCGTGACCGACCAGCTTCGGAACGCCGGATGGCTTCCGCAGAACCCGGACGTCGGCTTCGGGACCGGGCATCCGCAGTTCACCTTCGAGCTCCCACTCGCCGGCGCGACCGAGGACGGTCTGCTCCGCGGGATGAACCAGCTCTGGCGCCGCAACATCAAGAAGGCCGCCAAGGAAGGTGTCGAGGTCACGACCGGCGATGACCTGAAGGCGTTCCACGATCTCTACGTCCACACCGCGGAACGAGACCACTTCACGCCGCGGCCGCTGCGGTACTTCGAGACCATGTTCGCGGAGCTGCGTGCCGAGGACCCCGAGCGCATCCGGCTCTATCTCGCGCACCACCAGGGCGACCTGGTCGCGGCGACGATCCTGGTCCGCGTCGGCGCGCAGGCGTGGTACTCGTACGGCGCCTCGTCCACCGAGAAACGCGAGGTGCGCGGCTCCAACGCGTGTCAGTGGGCGATGATCCGCGACTCGCTGGCGGCGGGCTGCGAGGTCTACAACCTGCGCGGCATCACGCCGACCGTCGACGCCGACGACTCGCACCTCGGGCTGATCCAGTTCAAGGTCGGCACCGGCGGTCAGGCCGTCAGGTACGTCGGCGAGTGGGACCTGCCACTGCGACCGCTGGTGTACCGCGCCTTCGACCTCTACATGAAGCGGCGCGAGGTCCTCCGGCGGCGCGGTCGCTGAGCTGACATGCCCTGACATTTCGTCCGCATATCAAAAACCTCATACAGCTTGGCAACACCACACTGAATTGACTGGAGACATGAACTACAGCGAACCAGCACGATCGGGAACCGGCACCGCCGGATCGCTGGCGTCCTGGTGCTCCGCGGCCGTCCCGGAACGGGGAATCACGATCTACGGCTGCGAGCCCGACGAGGCCGCTTTGTTCCGGGAGTTGGCGCCGCGCTTTCGCGTCGTACCGACGCTCACCACGGCCGCCGTGTCCGAGGCGACCGTCGAACTGGCGATCGGGAACCGCTGCATCAGCATCGGCCACAAAACCCGGATCACCAACGCGACATTGCTCGCCCTCGGTCGGGCCGGGGTGGAATACATCTCGACGCGAAGCATCGGCTACAACCATCTCGACGTGAACTATGCAGTGAGTGTCGGCATCACCGTCGAGAACGTCGCGTATTCGCCGGACAGTGTCGCCGATTACACCTTGATGCTGATGTTGATGGCGGTCCGCAACGCGAAATCAATGCTTGATCGCGTGGCCGCTCAGGACTACCGACTGAGCACCGAACGCGGCAAGGACGTGCGCGATCTGACCGTCGGAGTCATCGGAACGGGACGCATCGGCGCCGCCGTACTGGACCGTTTGCGGGGTTTCGGCTGCCGGGTGCTCGCCTATGACAAGCACGCCAGAACGACCGCGGATTATGTGCCTCTCGAGGATCTGCTGGAACTCAGCGACATCATCACGCTGCATACGCCACTGACCGCGGACACTCACCATCTTCTCGACCGCCGGCGGATCAACCAATTGCGACGCGGCGCCTTTGTCATCAACACCGCACGTGGCGCACTCATCGACACCGACGCGCTGACCGCGGCTTTGGAGAGCGGCAGGTTGGGCGGCGCGGCCCTGGACGTCGTCGAAGGAGAGGAAGGAATCTTCTACTCCGACTGCAGGAATACCGCCATCGAAAGCGATCCCCTGGCGCGACTGCGGAAACTGCCGAACGTGATCATCAGCCCGCACACCGCCTATTACACCGACCGTGCGCTGCGCGACACCGTCGAGAACTCACTCGTCAACTGCCTGGAATTCGACAGAAGAAAGCTGGAATGGATATGAAGATCGGCATCATCTTCGGCGGCCGGTCCGAGGAACACCCCGTCTCGCTCAAGTCGGCGCAAATGATCGCCGCCGATCTCGACACCCGGAAGTACGAGCCGTTCTGGATCGGCATCACCACGAGCGGCGCCTGGATGCTCTGCGACGGCCCGTCCGCCGACTGGGAGAACGGCGAGTGCCGTCCCGCGGTGCTCTCACCCGACAGCACCGTGCACGGGTTGCTCGTGCTCGACGAGGGCCGCAGTACGACGGTCCGCCTGGACGTCGTACTCCCGGTCCTGCACGGCACACTCGGCGAGGACGGCGCGATGCAGGGCCTGCTGGAACTCGCCGGCATCCCGTACGTCGGCTGCGACATCCAGAGCTCGGCCCTCTGCATGGACAAGTCACTGACGTACACGGTCGTCGCCGACGCAGGCATCGCGACACCGAAGTTCTGGACCGTCACGCCCGACGAGAAGGTCGATCTCGAGCAACTCAGCTACCCGGTCTTCGTGAAGCCGGCCCGTTCGGGGTCCACGTTCGGCGTCAGCAAGGTCGCCGACGAGTCGGAGCTCGCGAGCGCGATCGAGACCGCGCGGCAGTACGACTCGAAGGTGCTGATCGAGGAGGCCGTCGTCGGCAGCGAGGTCGGCTGCGCGGTCCTCGGGAACGAGGACGAGCTGACGCTCGGTGAGCTGGACCAGATCAACCTGACGCACGGCTTCTTCAAGATCCATCAGGAGCTCGATCCCGAGAGCGGCTCCGAGAACTCGACGGTGACCGTTCCCGCGGACATCTCCGCCGAGTCTCGCGCGCTCGTCCGGGAGACCGCGCAGGCGATCTACCGCGCCCTCGGTTGCCGAGGGCTGGCCCGCGTGGACATGTTCCTCAAGGACGACGGGACGGTGATGCTCAACGAGGTCAACACGTTCCCGGGCATGACGTCGTACAGCCGCTACCCGAGGATGATGGCGGCCGCCGGGGTGTCGTTGACCGAGCTGATCGACCGGATGGTGTCGCTGGCAGTGTCGCCGAGGGTCCGGTGAACGCCGACTTCGTCTTCGTGGACGAGTTCGTCAGCGGGATCCGCTGGGACGCGAAGTACGCCGTCTGGGACAACTTCACCGGGAAACCGGTGGACGGCTACCTGGCGAACCGGATCGTCGGCACGAAGGCGCTGTGCGTCGCGCTGGACGCGGCACGCGAGCAGGCCGAGACGCTCGGCTTCGGTCTGCTGCTCTGGGACGGCTATCGCCCGCAACGCGCCGTGGACCGGTTTCTGCGCTGGTCCCGGCAGCCGGAGGACGGCCGCACGAAGCGGCGGCACTATCCGAACATCGAGCGGACCGAGATGTTCGAGAAGGGGTACGTCGCCGCGAAGTCCGGCCACAGCCGCGGCAGCGCGGTCGACCTGACCCTCTACCACCTGGCCACTGGTGAGATCGCCCGCATGGGCGGCGACCACGACCTGATGGATTCCATCTCACACCACAACGCCCACGGCATCACACCGACCGAGGCCCGCAATCGCCAGCACCTCCGCACCGTCATGGAGTCCAACGGCTTCGACTCCTACGACTACGAGTGGTGGCACTACACGCTGAGAAACGAACCCTACCCCGACACCTACTTCGACTTCCCGATCACCCCATGAACATCCGACCGGCCCACGCCGCCGACGCCACGGCTGTCAACGAACTGTTGCGCCAGCTGGGCTATCCACAAGAAGGTACGGCGACCACGGCCGGCCGAATCCAGGACTGGAGTGACGACTCCGCCGGCGCGGCGTACGTGGCCGATGACGACGGCGACCTACTCGGCCTGATCGCAGTGCACCTGACGTGGGTACGTCGACCAGCGCGGGATCTCCTCCCGATTTCTCCGTGACCTTGACACCCCGGAGGCACCGGCGTGGCGCTCTGACGAGACGGCACGTGGGTGATATAGGGCACTGTGTTGGCGACGCCAACAATCGTTTGAATGGTTGTTGGCGGGGCCAATGATTGTTACCAGCACGTCGCGTAGTGGGTTCATTGCGATGGGTCGCAATACGCTGTAGTAACAGGGGTTCCCGTGGTTCTGGGGAGTTATCCGAGACGATAGAGTCCGTGCGCCGGTTTCAAGCCGGTGGGCCGAGGGTAGGTCCGAGAGGCGCACGACAGACACAGACTCGGGGAACTGGAAATGGGAGGGAACCCTTGTCAACGCGGTACCCGTCGGCACCCGCCGATGCCAAGCAGTACGTGATGCCCCCTGACGGATCGTCGATTCCGGTCGAGGAGCGACCTCCCCGAGACGGATAGCGCCATGGATTCCTACGCCCTCCAACGCAGCTGGGACCAGGTAACGAAGCACGGGGACCAGGTCGCGCTGTATTTCTACTCACATCTGTTCGTGTCACATCCCGAGGTACGGGCGATGTTCCCGATCTCGATGTCGAACCAGCGAGACAAGTTCGTCAGCGCGCTCGGTCGGGTCGTCAGCCATGTCGACGAGATCGAGCGCGACGAGGCGTTCCTGCGACACCTCGGCCGCGACCACCGCAAGTACGCCGTCATCGCGGAGCACTACAACGTGGTCGGCGTGTCGTTGTGCGCAACCCTGAAACACTTTCTGGGGTCGGAGTGGGACGAGGACCTCGCCATGCAGTGGACGGCCGCGTACCAGGTGGTCGCCCGGATCATGGTCGAGGCGGCCGAGACGTCCTCGGACACGGGTCCCGGGTGGTGGGACGCCGACGTGGTCTCGGTCGAGCGGCGGACGATGGACCTGACCCTGCTCAGAGTCCAGCCCCGCAGTGCGTTCGATTTCCTTCCCGGCCAGTCGCTGTCGATGGAGATCCCGCAGCGCCCACGCATGTGGCGGTACTTCAGCCCGGCCAACGCCCCGCGCCGGGACGGCTCGATCGACCTGCACGTCCAGCAGATCGACGGCGGTCAGGTGAGCCCGACCGTGGTGCGGACCCTGCAGGTCGGCGACACCGTGAAGCTCGGGTCACCGGTCGGTGAGCGGCTGACGCGGCGCCCGGACGACCCGCGGGACCTGTTGATGGTCGCCGGCGGTACCGGACTCGCCCCGCTGCTCGCGGTCCTCGAAGAGATCGACAACCAGTGGCAGCGCACCCGGATGGCACCGCGGGTCCAGCTGCTGCACGGCGTACGGATGGCCTGGCACCTCTACGAACGGCCCCGGCTCCGGGAGCTGGCCGAGAAGCGGCCGTGGTTCGACTACACCGAGGTCGTGTCGGGAGACCCCTCCTACCCCGGCGCCCGCGGGAAGGTCGGCACTGTCGCGGCCCGGCAGGCGCTGGACGGGCGGCTGGCGATGGTGTGCGGCGGCCCGCAGATGGTCGCGCACACGCTCGAACAGCTGTCCGCGGCCGGTATGCGCCCCGACAACATCCAGTACGAGAACTTCTACTACGCCGCCGCGGACGACCACACCGCCGGACCGGCGCTCTCAGGTCAGGAGACATCAAGTGACGCACAGCAGCCACCGACGCGACTCTCCGCGCTCCCAGACGCCCGACACGATCCGGGGTACGACCTTCCAGCGCCGGATGCGGGGCCTCGACGCGGGTCAGGTCTACGGATTCCTCGATCAGCTGGCTGACCAGGCACAGGCCGCGGAGCAGGAGCGAAAAACGGCCCAGCACGAGAAGGAACGCCTCGAGGTGGAACTGCAGCGCGTGCGGGGCGAACTGCAGCGCGTCCGGGGCGAGCTCGAGGAGTACGAGCAGGTCGGCGAGCGCGTGAACGAGCAGGTCGTCCAGCTGTTCAGCCAGGCGCAACTGGTGGCCGAGGAGATGGTCCAGGACGTCAGCCGGGACGCTCGCGAGCGGATCAGCCAGGCGCGCGCCCACGAGCGCCAGATCGTCGCGGAGGCGATGGACACCGCCGGGGAGCAGGTGCGGTCGTACGCACGCACGGCCCATGTGCAGATGCAGTCGCTCGTGGACTCGTTCGCCAGCGAGGTGGATCGGCTCGGGAGTTCGCCGGCGACCCCGGATCCGGCGTACCAGAAGGATCCGTTGTACGACGACCTGCACGACCGGCAGATCCGCTCCCGGCACGGGAGTGGACCGGAGTTTCCGGGCTCGGACTGATCGGCCGTGAGCCAGCCCGCCCCCGAACGTTGTCCCTGGAGCAACGAAATCCAGTCGGTCCGGACCAAGGCCACGGACTTCCTCGAACTCTTCCACGCGGAGAACCCCGACAGCGGTCCGGCCGCACCGCGGATCGCGGCGGTGATGCGCGAGATCGACCTGACCGGAACCTACTGGCACACCACCGCCGAGCTGGCGTTCGGCGCCCGGGTCGCCTGGCGGAACAACTCCCGCTGCATCGGCCGGCTGTATTGGCGCAGCCTGCGGGTGCGCGACCTGCGGACCGTCTCCGACGCCGGCGAGGTGGCCGCGCATTGCTTCGACCACCTGCGTGCCGCGCACAACGGCGGCAAGATCCGCCCGATGATCAGCGTGTTCGCCCCCGACACGCCGTTCCGACCTGCCCCTAGGATCTGGAACGAGCAGCTCATCCGGTACGCCGGATACGCCCAGCCGTCCGGTCGCGTGATCGGCGATCCGCGCTACCAGTCATTCACCGAGGAACTGATCCGGCGCGGATGGCAGCCGCCTGTCCTCACCGGCGACTTCGACGTCCTCCCGCTCGTGGTGGAGACCGTCGAGGACGGACCGCGGATGTTCCATGTCCCCGACGACGCGGTGCACGAGGTCCCGCTCGAGCATCCCGAACTGCCGTGGTTCGCCGGTCTGGGAGTCCGGTGGCACGCGGTGCCGGTGATCAGCAACAACACGCTGGAGATCGGCGGGGTCTCCTACCCGGCCGCGCCCTTCAACGGCTGGTACATGGGCACGGAGATCGGGGCCCGCAACCTCGCCGACAACGACCGCTACGCGTTGGTTCCGGAGGTCGCGGAACGGATGGGGCTGGACACCTCGGACGAGTCGACGTTGTGGCGCGACCGGGCGCTGGTCGAGATCAACCGTGCGGTCCTGCACTCGTACCAGGTCCACGGCGTGACCATCACCGACCATCACACCGAGTCCCGCCGGTTCCTCCTGCATCTCGAACGCGAGGAACGGGAGGGCCGCCAGTGCCCGGCCGACTGGAGCTGGATCGTGCCGCCGATGTCCGGCGCGCAGACCCCGGTCTTCCATCGGTACTACGACACCGAGGTCGACGGACCGAACTTCACCGCCGATCGCGAGACCACCCAGCGGGGACTACACGGCACCCCAACCGCTTTTCGCTGACTCCCGCTGAAATTGCCTGGAGTTGACCGACCCGACGCCTTGACGAGCAGTTCTGCGCAGGGGCTAACTAGGGCGTGTCTTCCAATCCCGCGCAGTAGGCGGGGGATTGGAAGACACGCCCTCGCTGCACTCCCCCCGCCTGAGGAGACTCGATGCGCCTTCTCGTGTCCGCTGTCAGCCTGCTCGCCTTGGCCTCGCCGCTCGCACTGGTCGCGACGGAAGCAACCGCCGTACCCGCGGCGAAGCCGGCCATCACTCCACAACCGCAGCAGGTCGTCGAACGCAGTGACGGCTTCCCGGTCACTCCCGTCGTCGGCCTGGTCCGTACGTCGCGCTCCGACGCGGACGCCGAGCGGGTCGTCCGCGAGGCGCTGACGCGTGCCGGCGTGAAGACCGTCCAGACGACGGACGGCACTGATCCCGGTACGCCAACCACCATCTGGCTCGGCCGTTCCGCGCCCGTGTTGTCCGCGCTGCAGGTCAAGGACAGCACCGGGCTCCCCGCCGAGGGCTACGTGCTCGCCGCTGGACGCGATCGCAACGACCGCGCCCAGATCGTGCTCGACGGAGTCGACGGCGACGGCACGTTCTACGCCGCCCAGTCCCTCGCGCAGCTGGTGCAAGCGCGGCCGGGCCAGGACTGGATGCCCGGGATCGCCGTCCGGGACTGGCCGACGATGCGCTACCGCGGCTCGATCGAAGGCTTCTACGGTACGCCGTGGTCGAACGCCGACCGCCTCGATCACCTCAGCTACCTCGGCGCGCACCGGATGAACACCTACGAGTACGCACCGAAGGACGACCCGTACCACCGGGAGCGCTGGCGGGATGCTTATCCGGCCGACAAGCTCGCGCAACTCGGCGAGCTGGTGACCCGCGCCCGGCAGAACAAGGTCGACTTCACCTTCGCCCTCTCCCCCGGTCTGTCGATCTGCTACACCTCGGAGGCCGACTTCCAGGCCCTGATCGCGAAGTTCGAGTCGCTGTACGCACTGGGCGCCCGATCGTTCAACGTGCCGCTCGACGACATCGACTACAACACCTGGCACTGCGACGCGGACCGCGCGAAGTACGGCACCGGAGGCGCGGCCGCGGGCCGGGCGCAGAGCGATCTGCTCAACCGGGTGCAGCGCGAGTGGGTCGAGTCCAAGCCGGACGTCGCTCCGCTCCAGATGGTGCCGACCGAGTACTACAACGTCAGCGAAACGCCGTACAAGAAGGCGTTGCGCGAGCAGCTCGACAGCGATGTCGTCGTGCACTGGACCGGGATCGGCGTCGTACCGAAGACGATCACGGCGGCACAGGCGGCGCAGGCGAAGGCCGTGTTCGGCCACGACATCCTGATCTGGGACAACTACCCGGTCAACGACTACGCGGCGGGCCGGTTGCTGCTGGCGCCGTACACCGGCCGCGAAGCGGGGATCGCGGACAGCGTCGTCGGCGTGATCTCCAACCCGATGAACCAGGCGGCGGTGAGCAAGCTCGCGCTGTACTCGTTCGCCGAGTTCGGCTGGAACCCGGCGCGGTACGACGCGACGCCCGTCTGGCTGCGAGCGATCAGCGAACGCGCCGGCGGCGATCCGCGCACGATCGACGCGCTGCGGGTCTTCGCCGACCTCAACACCTACGACGGGACCCTGCACTCGGACAGCGCACCGGCCTTCGGCGCCGCGGTCGACGAGTTCTGGCAGCGGTGGCGCGCCGGCGAACGCACGCAAGCGATCGCCTTCCTGCAGCCGAAGGTCGCCGCGATCACCACCGCACCGGCGACGATCCGGGCCGGCGTCGCCGATCCGGCGTTCGGGGACGAAGCGGAATCGTGGCTCAAGGCAACCGAACTCTGGGGACAGGCGATGAGCCGCGCCCTCGACCTGCTGACTGCACTCGAGGCCGGCAACGGTCCGGCGGCCTGGACCGCGCGGCAGCAGATGACCGCACTCGTCACGCAGGCCAAGGCGATCCGGGACAGCCGCGCGCCGCACGACGGGACCTACCCGCGGATCGGTGAGCGGGTCGTCGACGAACTGATCGCGGAGACCGGCCGCGTGCACGACCGCTGGCTCGGCGTCACCCCGGGCAAGACCGCGACGACCAACCTGGGCACCTACCAGGACAATGTGCCGGCGCGCATGGTCGACGGCGACGCGAACACCTTTTACTGGAGCAACGGCAACCCCGGTCCTGGTTCGGAGATCCGGGTCGATCTCGGCTCGGCGGTCTCGATCGGCGCCATCGCCGTCCTGATGGGCAAGACGTCGAGCCCGAACGACTACATCCACTCGGGTGCACTGGAGTACTCCGTCGACGGTACGCGCTGGACCGAGCTCACCCGCGCGACCACCGCCGACGTACGGTTCACCGCTCCGGCGGGGACCACGGCGCGGTACGTGCGGTACCGGTCGTTGACCGCGAGCGACTTCTGGCTCGTGGTCCGCGAGTTCTCGGTCGAGACGATCGGCGGTACGACGACGACGCTGACCGCGAGCGGTACGCCGACGCCGGCCGCGGGCTCGTCGTACCAGCGGGCCGTGGACGGCAACGTGGAGACCGCGTATGTCCCTGCAACCGCACCGAACGCGGGCGATGCGTTGGTCGCGACGTTGTCGGCGCCGCGGGCGCTGGCTCGGCTGACAGTCCTGCAGCCGTCGTCCAGTGTGGGCTCCGCTGACATCGAGGTCCGGGTCGGCGGCGTGTGGCAGCGAGTCGGGAGCTTCTCGTCCGCGTACGCCGAGGTGCCGGTCGGCGATCTGCCGGCCGAGGCCGTACGCCTGGTGTGGAAGGGCGGCAGCCCCGCCGCCGTCGCCGAGCTCGTACCGCTGTGGACCGACACCCCGCAGGTCACGCTGCGCACGAGCGAGGATCGGACCGATGTGGTGCGCGGAGTGGCGTCGAGCTTCGTGATCGACGTCGCTGCAGGTCTGAGCAAGGACGTGACCGGGACTCTCCAGATCGCTCCTCCGGCCGGCTGGTCCGCCGCTCCAATCACGACCCCGATCGCGGTGAGGCGCGGCTTCACCCAGTCGGTCACCGTGAAGCTGACGCCGCCGGCCGACGCGGCTCTCGCCGACGTCGACATCCCGGCGACTCTGACCGGCAGCACCACGAGTAGCGCCGTACTCCGGGTCGCGGTCCGCCCGCGCACCTCGGACACCAACAGCGCACTGCACCGCCCGGTCGTTGCCTCAAGCACCGAACCCGGTACGTCCTTCACCGCGGACCTGGCCGTCGACGGCAACGCCGGCACCCGCTGGGCGTCGGGGTACGACGACGCGTCCTGGCTCCAGATCGACCTCGGCTCGCCCACCCGCCTCGGCAAGGTCGTGCTCCGCTGGGAGACCGCCTACGGTTCCGCCTACAAGATCCAGGTCTCCGACGACGCGAACACCTGGACCACGGCCGCCGAGGTCACCAACGGCGACGGCGGCACCGACACCGTCTGGCTCGATGCCGCCGGACGCTATGTCCGCGTCCAGGGCGTCCACCGCGCAACGCAGTACGGCTACTCGCTCTACGAAGCGGAGGTCTACCCGGCGGTGTGAACCGGGCTACTCGTGGGCGAGTTGCCGCAGGTTGGTGCGGGCGACCTCGAGCACTGCGCTGGCGTCGCCGTTCAGCACGCTGCGGGTCGCCCAGAGCGTGAAACCGGCGGCCTGGTTCAGCGCGATGCGCGGCGGGATGGCCACCTCGTGGCGCAGGGTGTGGACGTCGACCAGCGCGGGACCAGGATGGGCGAACGCCTTCTGCAGCGCGTCGTCCAGTTGGGTCGCGTCATCGACGCGGAGGCCGTGCACGCCGACGGCCTCCGCCACCGCCGCGAAGTCCGGGTTGTCGAGGTCCGTGCCGAAGTTGACGATGCCGTCGGCCTTCATCTCCAGCTCGACGAAGCCGAGCGCACCGTTGTTCAGCATCACGACCTTCACCGGCAGTCCGAGCTGACGCAACGTCAGCAGCTCGCCCATCAACATGGCCAGCCCGCCGTCGCCGGAGAACGCGACGACCTGTCGCTGCGGGAAGGCGGACTGAACACCGATCGCCTGCGGTAACGCGTTCGCCATCGTGCCGTGGGTGAACGAACCGATCAGCCGGCGCCGACCGTTCATCCGGAAGTACCGCGCGGCCCACAAGGTCGGCGTACCGACGTCTGGAATCAGTACGGCGTCGTCCGCGGCCAACCGGTCGATCGCCGTCGCGACCGTCTCGGGATGCAGCGCGCCGCGTCGCCGGCCCGGTTCGGCCAGCTTGTCGAAGCGGCTGCGGGTCCGCTGGTAGTGCGCGGTCATGGTCTTCAGGTGCTCACCGTCCGAGTGTTCCGCGAGCAGTGGCAGCAGCGCCTGCACGGTGTCCTTCACCGTTCCCACCAGCGGTACGTCGACCGGCGTACGGCGGCCGATGTTCTCACCGCGGACGTCGACCTGGACGATGTGCGCGTGCTCCGGGTAGAACGGGCGATACGGGAAGTCGGTGCCGAGCATCAGCAACGCATCGCAGTGCTCCATCGCGCGATAGCCGGACACGAACCCGAGCAGGCCCGTCATGCCGACGTCGTACGGGTTGTCGTACTCGACGAACTCCTTGCCTCGCAGGGCATGCACGACCGGGGCCTTCAACCGCTCGGCGATCGCGACCACGTCGTCGTGTGCACCCGCGCAGCCCGCGCCGGCCAGAATCGTGACCGCCTTCGCGTCGTTCAGAACGCCCGCGGCATTGGCCAGGTCGTCGTCAGCAGGAAGCACCTGAGCCGAGGCCGCCCAGACGGGGTGCACAGTGTCCTCCGGAGCGTAGGCCTTGAACACCTCACCCGGTACGACGACCACCGCCACGCCACGCCGCTCGACAGCAGAGCGCATCGCCACGCGCAGGATCCGCGGAAACTGTTCGGCAGCGCTCACCAACTCGACGTACACACTGCACTCGCGGAACAACTCCTGGGGATGAGTCTCCTGGAAGTACCCGCTGCCGATCTCTGCCAACGGGATGTGCGCGGCAATGGCCAGCACCGGCACGCGGCTGCGTTGCGCGTCGAAGAGCCCGTTGATCAGGTGCAGGTTCCCCGGCCCGCAACTCGCCGCGCAGACCGCCAGCTCGCCGGTCGTCGCGGCCTCGCCGGCGGCCGCCAACGCTGCCGCCTCCTCGTGCCGGACGTGCTGCCAGTCCAGCTCACCGTCGCGTCGCAGCGCGTCGGTGAGTCCGTTGAGCGAATCGCCGGGCAACCCGTAGACGCGCCGAACACCGGACGCCTTGAGGGTCGCGACCAGCAGATCGGCCACCGTCCTCCGACGCATCCCGAGCAGACCGGAACCCCGCACGGGCTGGTGCTGGGCGGTCGGGTCCTGAGTCATCGCCGGAGCCTCCTGGCGAGTGTCGCGAGTTTGAAAGCGGCCGCCGTACCCAGTCCGTAGCCGAGGTGCGCGCCGAGGTCCTTCGTGAGGATCTTCGGGCTGTACTTCCAGATCGGCTGGTACAACTTCGCGGCCGGGAGTACGACGTACCCGGTCCCCCACACGGTCGCGCCGAACGGAGCGCCGTACCAGATCCGTGGTTTCGGGGCGGAGCCGGCGACCACGCCGTACGCCGCGCCGTTACCGATCCCGTACGCCCAGTGGGTGATGTTGTTGACCAGCGCCGCCCGGTGGTCGGGCAGCTCACGATCGAAGAGGCCTTCGTACAGGCGCTTGCCGACCAGTGCGGGCGCCGGAGCCTGTTCCCAGCTCTCGATATCGCTGGAGAACTCCCAGCGGGTGAACTCACTCTTGCCGCCGCCCTGGCGATATTCGGCGTACAGCACCAGGTCCATGACCAGGGTGCCGACGGTGCCGGCGAAGAGCCCGCCGACGACTGCTCCCAAGGGCGTGATGCTTTTCATCAGGCCGCTCCTTCGAAGATTCCCCGCGGCAAGGTCATCGAGACCAGCCAGTTCGGGAGGTCCACCACCTCGTTGATCTTCAGGTCGCCGGCGACACTGCACAGCGCGTACGCCTCGTGCATGCTGACGCCCTGGTCGGTGACCAGCCAGTCGATCATGTCGCGGACGGCGTTCTTGGCGTTCTCCATCAGATCCGGGCCGGCGCCGGTCGTCACGTAGTACCCCAGTGCCGCCATCTCCGTGGACAACCGAAGCTGAGTCGGGTCTGCCGCCGGGACGATCGCTCGTGGAGCACCGATGACGGTGTTCTTGACGACCTGGAACCGCAGGGTCGCCGACATCAACGTCTCGATGGCGGTCCCGGAGATTTCCCCGTCGCCCTGGGCCATGTGCCCGTCGCCGGCCGAGAAGAGCGCGCCCTCGGCGTACACCGGGAGCTGCAGCCGCGAGCCCGGCGTGATCTGCCGGACGTCGATGTTGCCGCCCATCCCGCCGCTGAAGCTGGGCGGAAACGTCCGGTACATGCCCTTCCGCATCGGCGCGTTACCCATGATGCCGAGGAACGGCGCGATCGGGATCCGGGCCCGCGTACCGGTGTCCGAGCCGACGAAGGTCGCGGCCCCGGTCGACTGCCCACGCTCGAAGTGGAACAGCTGCACGTACGCCGCCCCGCTGCCGAACGGCTGCCCCTCGGGAAGGGCCGACGGCACCGCCCCGGGACTCGGATCGCTGAGCTGCGATGCCTCGAGCCAAGGAGCGAAACCGGCCAGACTCTCCGGGCGCAGCGTCCCGAACAGCCCGAGCGCGGGACTGACGGTCGTGTAGCCGAAGTCGACCAGCGGGCTGACGTCGAGCACCTCGACCTCGAGGATGTCGCCCGGCTCGGCGCCCTCGATGTAGACCGGGCCGGTGAGGGGGTGGATCCGGCCGAGATCGAGCGTCATCGTGCCTTCCGGCGTGATGGTTCGCGCCTGGTCGCCGATGTCCAAGGCGTCGCGGCAGAGCAGCTGGATCTCCTCACCGGGGCGGACCGTCACGGCCGGCTCGAGGTCGCGGTTCCAGCGGTTGTGCAGGACCCGGCCGTACCCGTCGAGGATCCGATCGCCGCGGGGAGCCGCCAGCGTGTCCGGCGTACCCGATCCGGCGACTTCGACCGCGCCCAGCCCGCCGGCGTCCGCCAGCTGCGCGAAACTCTGGGCCGCCTCCGGACCGACTCCTGCCTGAACGTGCAGCGAGTCGCTGGCCGTGGCCGAGTGAGCGAAACACATGGGCTGTTCTCCTCCCAGGGCAGAGGACCGCGATGTGCCACCGACGATGCTCCGCGCGACCTCCCGGCCACACCCGGGTGACTCCCTGGTCCGGTCGACCGGTGATCCCGGGTCCGCACCAGGGAGTCGACCACGGGCCGTCGCGGTCGACCGGGTCTACCGTGAGGCTCATGCGACCTGACATCGTGCCGGGTGCGACCTTCCCGGACTACCAGCTGCCTGACCAGGACGACGTACCGCGCAAGCTGAGCGACCTGCAGGGCGACGACCCGATGATCCTCACGCTGGCCCGCGGGCACTACTGCCCGAAGGAGCACCAGCAGCACCTCGAGCTCGCGGCGTTCTACCCGAAGATCGCGGTCAGCTACACGCAGATCGTGACGATCGCGACCGACGAGCACCACACGCTGCAGGAGTTCCGGGCCTCGGTCGGGGCCCAGTGGCCGTTCCTGTCCGACCCCGGGCGGATCGTGCAGCGCGACCTCGACATCCAGGAGTACACCGATCCCGACAACGACCCGATGATCCCGTACACGATCGTCCTGAAACCGGGGCTCGTGGTGCACAGCATCTACAACGGCTACTGGTTCTGGGGGCGCCCGTCGATCGCCGACCTCTGGCGCGACCTCCGCGCGGCGAGCAGCGAAGTACGCCCGGACTGGGACCTCAGCACCCCCGGCCTCCGGGAGGCGTGGGAGTCCGGCGACCACAGCCCCTTCCACGGCTGGAACAAGGAGTAATCCCAGAAGGACGTGCGTGGTGAGCACTGACAATGCCCGGCTGACGGCCTTCCGCTACGTCGGCCCGAACTGGTACGCCGTGGTCATGGGAACCGCCATCATTCCCGGCGCGGGGGTGATGCTGCCGCACCAGTTCCCCGGCGCGTTGCAGGTCTGGCAGGTCTTCACCGTCTTGGCCTTCGTCGAGCTCCTGGCCGTGGTGATCGCGCGCTGCATCCATTGGTACGTCCACACCGACCAGGCGCGCGCGGACCTCCTCGACCCGACGGTCGCACCGTTCTACGCGTGCGTGTCACTGGCCTTCCTCGCCACCGGCCTGGTCTGCTACACCGTCGGGCACACGTTCCTCCCGGACAGCCTGGCGATCGGGCTCAGCGCGACGTTGTGGACGATCGGCACCGTCGTGGGTCTCGCGTGCGCAGTGGGACTGACGCTGTTGATGATCATCAAGCAGGACCTGAGCATCGTCGGCCAGTCCCCCGCCTGGCTCCTGCCGCCGACCGGAACCATGGTCTCGGCCGCGTTCGCCCTGCCGCTTCTCCAGCACCAGTCCGCCGGCCAGGGCAAGGCGCTGTTCGTCGTGTGCCTGTACGCGATGTTCGGCCTCGACCTGATCATGACGCTCGTGGTCCTGCCGCTCGTGATGCAGCGATTGTTCGTCCACGGGCCGCTGCCGATCCAGCTGACGCCGCTGCTGTTCATCGCCATCGCCCCGTTCGGGCAAGCCGTCAACGCCCTCGGGAACCTGGGCGACCAGGCGACCAATGCGGGTCTCCCCGCCCCGTTCGACACCGGTCTGCAAACCCTGTCCGTCGTCGCCGGCGTACCGATCATGGGCTTCACCTTGTTGTGGGCAGCCGTCTGCGTGGCCATGCTCGTCCGGGCCTTCGGCAAGGGCCTGACGTTCTCCATGGCCTGGTGGGCAACACCGTTTTCCTGGGGCACCATCGTCACCGGCATGGCCGTCATCAGCCGCCATACCGGGATCGAAGCGCTCAGCTGGTTCACAGTCGTCTGCTACGCCGGTCTCTGCGCCCTGTTCCTCTACGCCTGGCCGCAAACCCTCCGCGCTCTCCTCAACCGCAACCTCCCCGCCGCCGCACCAACCCAGCTGAAGCCCGTGACCAACGCCGGCGGCCCGGCGTGAGCGGGCTCCAACCGTAGGAGGCACCCATGGAAGCCCAGAACCCCGCCCTGGTCGTGCAACCCGGCTCCGCCACCGGAGCATCGCTCTCGGACGGCGCCTTCGAACTGCTCGCCGACGGCGGTGCGGTCAGCGCGAGCCGGCTCACGTTGACCACCGGCGCCGACGGTGCACCGCCGCACCACCACAAGCTCTCGCACGAAGTCTTCTACGTGCTGGACGGGACCATGCTCTTCCGTCTCGGCGAGACCCTGACCACCGTCGGCAAGGGCGGGCTCGTCATCGTCCCGCCCGGACTGGTGCATGTCTTCGGTGCGGCCCACGGCGAGGTCGCCGACGTGTTCGTCGTACTCAGCCCTGGTATCGAACGCTTCGGGTACGTCGAGCAGCTCGCCGCGATCAGCCGTGGTGAAGCAGAGTTCCCGTCCCTGATCCCCGAACGGGACCGGTACGACGTGCACTTCGCGGACCTCCCCGACGGGCGATCGCCCGGCTGACCCACTTGCAGGTACTCCTGGCAGCTTTCGGTCCCGTTGCTGCTCTCGATGTGGGTCTTGCATCAACTATGGATGTTAGTACTATCCTGCATCGTAGACAGCTGGCTTGCTGCGGTGGGGACTGGACGGTGGGCCAGGGGGGTGCGGCCGAGGCCGCTGTTTTCTAGGGGGCGTTATGTCGTTATTGGCGAGTGCACGGACCGGGGTGAATCGAGTGCTCCGGCCGGCGGGGGTACAACTCGTTCGGGGGTACAGCAGCGATCCGGCGGTCGGGGCGTTCCTGCCCGCACGGAAGACGATCGCGGCGGCAGACAAGGCCGGAGTGTCGGTCGGCGACTACCTCGATGCGTTCAGCGCCGAGCCCGGTTCGACGGCCGAGACCGTCGCCGCGATGCTCCGGCTCGGGCAGCTCGAGAGCGGGATCGGCCGGGTCTGCGAGATCGGTGCCGGCTCGGGCCGGTACCTGACCAGGGTGATGGACGCGCTGCAACCTGACGCGTACGAGGTGTACGAGACAGCGCCTGACTGGGTGCGGTACCTGCGCCAGCTCCGGCCGCAGCTGATCATCAGGCCGGCCAACGGTCACTCGCTGGACGCGACGAAGTCGGAATCCGTCGACCTGGTGCATGCACACAAAGTCTTCGTCTACCTGCCCTTCGTCGTCTCCTTCGGGTACCTCGCCGAGATGGCCCGGGTCGTCCGGCCGGGTGGCGTCGTCGCGTTCGACGTGATCACCGAGGAATGCCTGAACGACGTGGTGACGAAGACCTGGCTCGACGAGCCGTCGCGTGCGAACATCTATCAACTGACACCGCGCGACTGGGTGGTGGAGTTCCTGGGCCGGCGCGGCCTGGAACTGGTCGGCAGCGAGTTCGTGCCGTTGAGCGACGGCCGGACCGAACTGCTGGTCTTCCGCACCAAGTGAGGCGTACGGCCGGGGTCAGCGCGGGTGACACAACGGGGATGACAGCGAGACCGGGGGCGGGTAGCGGGTGCGTGGATTCGGCGATCTCGAGGCAGTCGTCATGGATCGGCTCTGGAGCCGGGACGATCCGGCGACGGTCCGCGAGATCCTCGACGACCTCGCCGCCGAGCGTCAGCTCGCCTACACCACGGTGATGACCGTGATGGACAACCTGTACCGGAAGGGCTGGCTGTCGAGGGAACTCGACGGCAAGGCCTACCGGTACCGGCCGGTCTCGACCAGGCAGGACTACAGCGCCGAACTCATGCGCCAGGTCCTGGCCGGCAGCGGCGACGAGATCGCCACGCTGTTCCGCTTCGTGGATCACATGACCGAAGAGGAGGCGACCGCGGTGTGGGAAGCCCTGTCGAGCCGGCAGCGCACAGACAAGCGTGCACCATGAACGTCGCGATCCACGCGCTGCTGCTGACCGGCTACGCCGCCGCCGTCACCATCGTCGGACCGCGACTGCTGTCCCGGTCGAGCCTCGCGCGCCGCTCGCCGGCGCTCGCACTCGGGTTGTGGCACACCTCGATCGGCTGTGCCGGTTTCGCGATCGGCCTGGCGGCACTGAAGCTGATGTCCGCGGTGCGCTACCTGCCGCACGGCAAGCACGTCCACGCCCTCACGCTGATCGACGTGCTCAGCCCGGTCCTGGCCGGGTTGCTGATCACGCTGATCGTGTCCGGCCGGCTCGTCCGCGCGGCGATCAGCCTGCGGCGCACCCGCCGTACTACGCGCCAACGCCACCTGGACCTGCTGTCGCTGCTCGGCCGTCATGACCCGGAGCTCGATGCGACCGTCATCGCGGCGCCGGCACCGGCCGCGTACTGCGTGGCAGGCACGGGTCACGTGGTGATCACCGAGGACGCCGTGAAGCTGCTGGAACCACGGCAGCTCGACGCCGTCATCGCCCACGAACGTGCACATCTGACCGGGCGCCATCACCTGCTGGTCGGCTGGGCCATGCTGCTCGTCGAGGCCTTTCCGCGGATCACGGCGCTCGAACAGCTGCGCGCCGCGACGTCCGACCTGGTCGAACTGCTCGCCGATGACAGCGCTCGTCGCCAGGTGGACGGCAGCTCGCTGGCTACCGCGATCGGGCTGCTCGGCCCGGCCACACCGAACGGCAGCCTGGCCGCGACGGGCGGCCAGGCCCTCGTCCGGGTAGAGCGCGAGCAAGACCCGCCACCGCGGCGAGGGGCGCCAC